>JAWXCM010000351.1:0-18483 GCA_034408745.1 Bryobacteraceae bacterium | reverse complement strand
TGTTCCGCATCAACCCTTCAACTACCTGCCAGACGGCCTCTTCATTCACAATCATCCTCCCCCTTTCCCACATCACTTCCCCTTACCGGCGGATTAGGGTCTTCCATGCGCTTGCCTTCCACGTTGCGGTAGATCCGATTCGGCAACGCGGACTGACGCCCCAGATAGCGGTCGAGCTGCATCAGGTGCGCAAGAGCGAAGAAAAGATCCTTCCAGCCGTCGTTGTCAAAGTCGTAGATGCCCAGACTCCATCCGGTTAACTGGCGCGTGCTCATCAGCAGGCCGGTGCGCTGCGCGTAATCCTCGAACCCACTCCTGCCGCCAAGATTGCGGAACATCAGAAACGAATCGTTCAGGATCCCGGACACCAGCAGGTCGGGCTTGCCATCGTTGTCGATATCTCGAAAATCGGCGCCCATTCCGGCGATGGCATGGCCATCGTCACGCAATGCAACTCCGGCTTCAAGACCGATTTCCTCGAACTTGCCGCCGCCCTGATTGCGAAACAGGAAGCCTCGCACCGAATCGTTGGCAACAAAGATATCCGTCAGGCCATCCCCGTCCAGATCCGCAAAAGACACGCCCATTCCCTTCCCGATGTGCCTGCCGATACCGGAGCCTTGCGAGACATCGGTGAACGTCCCGTCGCCGTTGTTGTGAAACAACTGGTTGGGAAGGCCCTTGTAAGCGTCGGGATGGCAGTAGTATTGCCGCTCCGGTGTGCCGCAGCGGGGTTCCTTCGCGGCATCCCACACCACGTAATTGGAGACAAAGACGTCGAGCCATCCGTCGTTGTCGTAGTCGAACCAGCCGGCGGAAACAGCCCAGCGTGCTCCGAACCGCGGGTCGACTGTGGCAAGCCCGGCGCGCGCGGTTGTGTCGGCGAAACGCCCGTTGCCGAGATTCCGATACAGAGTGTTGCCTTTCACTCCGGCCACGAACAAGTCAGCGAAACCGTCGTTGTCGAGGTCGCCCACAGCGGCCGCGTTCGAGTAGCCTTCTCCCCCGAGCCCGGCCTCAGCGGTGACATCCGTGAACGTCAGGTTGCAGTTGTTCTTGAACAGGCGGTTGGAGAACTTGGCGTTGGTCTTGCGCAGAGTGGGAATGGCCGCACCGTTGGTGAAGAACACATCCGTGCAGCCATCGTTGTTGTAGTCGAGCACGGCGACCCCGCCGAGCGTCAGCTCTATCTGGTGAAAGCCTCCGGCCTCGCCATTCAGCAGTTCGAATCGCAAACCGGACTTTGCGGCGATCTCTTCAAAGCGGATTCGCGCTGGTGGTTCCACCGCCGCTGCCGCAAAGCCGGCCAGTACGCCACAAACCACCAGGATCGCTGTAAAACGAAACACTAAGCCAATCGTAGCGAAGCCGCCTCGGCCGTCAGAACTCGATTCGCCCGGCCAACTGCCCGGTGCGCGGCGTGGGCAGCGACCAGATCACGCTGTTCGACGCGATGCGCACAGTGTCCGATTCCCAACACCAATACGGGTGCAAGCAATGAAACAGTCACCACCGGCTTATGAGCAAACCAGGATTCAGGTACAGGTAGCCGTCACCACGCGCGTCGAGGTGGTACTGACGGTCGGCAACGCGGCCGAACAGGAGTCCGACAGCGCACGGCAAACGCAGGTTTCTGACGAACTCCAGCCGTCCGCCGAGTTGATCGAGCAGTCTTGTCGATTGCCAATCCCAGCACGGGCAGTCCGGCCACGCCGACGACTCGCTCGTCCAACGGCCTGCTGACCGGTGCCTTCGGATTCCTGAACTACACACCTCACTCTGCGCAAATAGCGCAGGTATCGACAAAATACGCCAGTGCGATCAGAAGTGGATTCTGCAAGACTCCCCCAAAAACCTGGCCGGAAAACTGGTGCCGCGAGCCTGTCAAACAAAGCTGGTATGGAGCCAACTACTTGTCGGTTTTCCCGAGCTCTGCCATCCGTAACTTGGCCTTCCGGGACACCGGGTTCAGATCCAGATAACGATTCAGGAGAATTCGCGATTCAACGGCCGATCGAATCTGCGTGAGGTTCAGCACCGCTTCTTCGAGGGCCGGATTAACTGCCAGTGCGCGGTCCCAGAGGCGGCCCGCCTCTGCCGTACGGCCCCGCTGCGCGAGGTACGAACCCAGGTTGACCAGGGCTGCGGGCGCCGACGGGTTGTCGCTGAGCACCGATTCGTAAAGTTGCGCCGCCCGCGCCGCATTAGGCTCCAGCACCGCGAGTCGCAAACGCACCGGCCAGTCCTGCGGAGTGGCGCGCAACAGGTGTTCCCAGGCTCGCTTGTCCCCAAGCTCCGCATACGCCAGACCGAGCGCACGGTCGTCGCCCTTCCCCAGAAATGGCGCCAGCGTTTCGGTAGATGGCAGCGGCTCGCGCTTCTGCGTTTTGGGGATGCTGTGGTCCGTCATCACGCCGTGGTTGGCGTCGACGGCCCGGGTGCGGGGCATGTGACACGTGGCGCACCGCTCCTGCTGCCGGTGGGCCACCTGGTGGCAGCCGAGGCACGCCTGCTGCGACTTGTCGGCGTTGTTGTGCGGGTCGTGGCAGGTGCCGCACCACAGCGCGTCGCCCGAGCTGATCTTGCACGCGCTGGCCGCGAGCTTCTCCACATGGCTGGTCACCTTCAGATCCCTGCGGCCGAGTTGCCAGACGAAATAAGTGGCGTAGTCGGCAAGGCGGTCGCCCGCTTTGAACTCGGCAAACCGGCGGCCCGGCTGCTCGATCCGGGCTTCTCCGCTCAGGTGGCACTGGCTGCAGACGCCATCGCGACGCTCCGGATCGAGCCGCCCAGGGTGGACCATCCGCACCGTTGCAGGATCCTTCACGTGCTCGCTGCCTGGTCCGTGGCATCGCTCGCAGGCCACGCCGTTTTCCAGAAATGGGGGAGCCCCATAGCGATTCTGCGTGCCGAGCACGGGCCGGACGCGGCTGGAGTGGCAGAGGAGACAACTGGGCTCGATCGCTCGCGTGAGCCGGATTTCCGTGTCCTTTTCATACCCGGGCGAGGCGTCCCACGTCCGCTTCTGCGCGTACCAGGTGACGGGCAGCTCGAACAGATACCCGTTGCGCTCGCTGAGGAAGGTTCGGCCCGCGGCATTGGAGCCGATGAAGTAGTCGATGGTCGCCGAGCCACCGTCGAACGAGAGCTTGTTGTCAGCGATCCGGTAGCGCTGGCCGGCGGCGGTGAACGTGGCGGGCCGTACGGATTCGACGCGGCCGCTCGACTGTGCCATGGGAGTGCGCGTGTAGGCCTCGAAGATGCCGGTGTGGCAGGGCCTGCAGAGTTGGCTTCCGATGAAAATCGCCGCGGCGGACAACAGCATAAGGGCTGCTCCCGATGCCACTACGGCCCGCCCGTGACCGGGAACAGGCCACGATTCTAGCACTGCGCTGCGCCGTGCCTATTCCAGCTTGCCGAGCGAAACGGCGGGAGCGGCACGGGCGAACGCCGCCAATGCCACGTCGTCCCCAGGCATGTTCTCGATATTGGCGAGGGCAGCGGAAAGGTGTCCCACCAGTGCCGGCGTGGGGACTCGTACCGGCTCGGCCGGCGCAAAGAGTTGCTGGACCGCCTGATTCCATTGCTGCACCGCCTCGAACACCCCACCCTCGGCGGGCTGCGACGCGGTAACCACGCCGGCCAGGGCTTCGCGCTGGCGGACGGCGGCGCGCTGCAGATCGCGCCAGTGAGCGCGCATCATGGCCAGCACGGAGGCACGGCTGACTTCAGAAAGCTGGTGCCAGCCCGGACCGAAACGCGATCGCAGATCCTCCAGAGCGAACGCTTCCGTCCATGCCACGTCGGCCGCCCGCACGCTCGCGTTGGCGATTTCCGCGGTTCGTGGACCGATCTTCTGGTTGTCGACTTTCTGCTCCCGGAGCCATTCGCGGACAAGCGGCTCACCAGGAGCACTCACCCGCAACACGCGCTCAGCGGGTGCGCTGTCCCGCGGCGTCGAGGGCAACGGCTGGTCGGGAGCATCGGTGGGAGTTCGAAGTTCGGCGGCCACTTCAAAATCGAGGGCGCCTGCACGAGCCAGCAGATCCTGCCGCCGCTCATCCGTGCTGACGATGCCTGTGAGATAGATCTTGTCCAGACGGCGTTCGACGTGAACCTCGTCGCCACGGCATGCCCCCGTTTCGTGCAGCATCCACCACACGGCGACTTCCTGATCCAGCCCGAGCGCGGCCGGCGGCGCTGTCAGCGTATGCGGCAGCGGCGAGGCGACAGGAGAAGCCTCGTGCCTGATGGCGCGCGGCGTGGAGACCGGCCGCGCCGGCTTGACGGCCGCCCGAGGCACTGTCACAGAAGACCGCGGCTTGACAGAGGGTACAGGTTCCGATTGCCGCCACACAGTCACGATTGCCGCCAGGCTGAGCATCGCGGCGGCCGCGAACGCCAGTCCGCGCCGCCCCAGAACCGGCATGCTGGACCACCGCACGACGGCCGGAGGCGGAGCCTCCTCACGTACCTTGTCCAGGAACCGCGCACGCGCTGTTTCCACACGGCCGGGGGACAGAAAATTCGACCGAAGACGCGCCTCGGCCAGCGACTGGGCTGTGGCCTCGAGCCTGCTGAGCCTCGCCCGGCACTCCCAGCACGACTGCAAATGAACCCGCGTCTGCAACACCCGCACGACACTCAGCTCCCCGTCGGTCAGCGCCAGAAGCGTCTCATCACTGGAGTGTTTCGATTTCATGCGCCTCCAGTCGTTTTGAGAGCGTGGTGGTGGCCCGGCGCTCGGGTCCGCTGACGAACGCCTGTAGTTTGCGAAGTGCCCGGGCCAGCAGCACGTTGACGGTGTTGGCGGTAATGCCCAGCGCACTCCCAATTTCACGATATTTCATCGATTCCAGCCGTAAAAGCACAACCTCCAGTTCCCGGGGGGTCAGCACGGACAGCATTCTGTCCATGTCGCCGTCGTCCGCGTCGGGCAGCGGCGCGGTGGAGAAGAACAGGTCCACCGTATCGAGCGGCACCTCCCGTTTCAAATGATGCTGTATGCTGCGCGCGGCGCCGCGCCGAACCACACAGAAGGTCCAGGCTTTCGGATTGTCAATTCCAGTCCCGGCACAGAGATCGTTAAATAGTTGCAGAAACGCGTCCTGAACCACCTCCTCGGCCTCTCCCACAGAGCCAGTGAGCCGGAACGCAAATCGGACCATCGAGTCGTACCACCCGTCGAACAGGGCATTGACTACCTCGGCCGCTTCGTCGCGCGTCAACGCTTGCTCCTCAGTGCTGAGTGCGCGCCCGGGATTGTTTTCGCGACAAAGAAAAAAGAATCTTGTCGCGAAAACGAAACCCTCACCGCACGTAGCAGTAGGTCACACCAGAGGTCCATGATGACACCTAAACTCGCCAGATGGGCTTTGCCCATTGCCCTGTCGTTTTGTGCGTGGAGCCAGTCCACTTCGTCCACAGTCACTGGCAAAATCTCCGATCCCAGCGGATCCACGGTTCCCGAGGCATCCGTCAGCGCTTCCAATGAAGATACGGGCTTACGGCGTTCCGGAACCTCGAACACCGAAGGTAATTACGTGCTGCCTCTGCTGCCGCCCGGAAAATACCGCATCACGGTTCAAAAAGAAGGATTCAGGCCAGTCACCCGCTCCGGTGTTGTTCTTCAGGTGGACCAGGTGGCGCGCATCGACTTTGTTCTCGATGTGGGCGCCGTCACCGACAGTGTCGAGGTTACGGCAAATGCGCCGTTGCTCGATCAGGAAACATCGTCGCTCGGTCAGGTGGTGGACAACCGCAAAATTATGAGCCTGCCGTTGAACGGACGCATGACGTTCCGGCTGGTGAACCTCACGCCCGGTGTCCTGACCACTCCTGGATCCAGCGGGCAATTCGGCGATGTGTCCGTGGGAACTTTCGATGATATCAACTTCTCCATCAACGGCGGCCGTGCGCAGAGTAATGAAGTAATGGTGGACGGCGTTCCCTCCACAACCGGCTTTCTGAATCTGTTCACCACCGTCCCGTCTGTCGACGCGACACAGGAATTCAAAGTCCAAAGCAATGCGATGTCGGCCGAGTGGGGCCGCTTCGGCGGCGGCGTCATCAACGTCAGCACACGCGGCGGAACCAATCAGTTCCATGGCTCGCTGTTTGAATTCCTGCGAAACAGCGCGTTCGATTCGAATGAATTCTTTAACAAGCGCGCCGGACGCAACAAGCCTCCGTTCCGAATGAATCAGTTCGGCACCGCCGTGGGCGGCCCCATCCGGCTCGGCAGGCTCTACGATGGCCGAAATAAGACATTCTTTTTCGCTAATTACGAGGGAACACGCTGGCGTCGCGGCGATATTTTCGCGACAACTGTCCCCAGCACCATTCAACGGTCGGGCGATTTCACCAAAACGTTTACACCGGCCGGCGATCTCATCGTAATTTACGATCCGCTGACCAGCGCTCCCTTGACTCCGGGCAGCACGATTTACCGCCGTCAGGTTTTCCCGGGCAACATCATCCCGCAGAGCCGGCTCGATCCTGTGGGCGCCAACCTCGTGAAGTTCTATCCGGTGCCGAACGCAACCGGCGACCCTGTCACGCAAACGCAGAACTTCCTCAGCAACGCGCAGCGCCAGATCAACAAGAACGAGGGCGCCATCCGCCTCGACCACAACTTCAACGACAAGCTCCGCATGTTCGGCCGCCTGGCCGTTACCGACAACGTGTTGCAGCAGCCCGACTACTTCGAAAACGTGGCCAGTCCGGGTGTCGGCGCCAACGGAGCGATTCAGTTTCGCTATTACACCGCCGCCTGGGATACCACCTGTACGCTCTCACCCAACTCGCTGCTGAACGTCCGCTATGGACTCGCACGCTTCAACTGGTCGCGGCTGACACGCAGCTACGGCTTCGATCAGCGGACGCTGGGCATGGCCGATTCGGTGGTCGGCAAAATGCAGATTCCGCTCTTCCCGTCGGTGGGCGTCGAGGGCTTCAGCTCACTCGGCGGCGGCAGCTTTATCGACACCGGCCAGGACACGCACAGCCTGCTCCCGTCAATCACCATCATCAAGGGCAAGCACACCTGGAAAATCGGGGCGGATCTTCGGCTGCGGCGGAATAATCTGTGGATTATTCCCAATGGCGGTGGATCCTACGCCGTCAACCGAGCCTTTACTCGCGGCCCTGACCCAAACGTGTTCACGGTAAATGCCGGAAGCGGAGTCGCCAGCCTGCTGCTGGGTACAGTGGCATCGGGCTCCATCGGCAGCTATCCCGGCGCGTCGCTGCAAAACTTTTATTATTCCGGATATGTTCAGGATGATTACCGGCTCAGCCGCCGTCTGACCGTCAACGTCGGCATCCGCTACGAAACGGAATCGCCCTACACCGAGCGTCGCAATCAGCTTGCCTGGTTCGACGTGAACCAGAAAAGCCCGCTTGCCAACGCGACATTCCCGGACCTGAAGGGTGGTCTTCGATTCGTCACCAAAGACGGCGTGGGCCGCTCCGCGTATGCGTGGGACAAGAACAACGTTTCGCCCCGCATCGGACTGGCGTTCTCGCTCGGCCGGCGCACCACCATTCGTACCGGATTCGGTATGTTCTACGGCGCACTGGAATTGAGTAACGACCTGAATAATTTCACCCCCGTCAACGGAAATGGCTTCAGCGGAGCGACGCCGTTTGTCGGCTCCATCGATTCGGTGACGCCGTTTGCCTACCTCCGCAATCCGTTCCCCGATGGTCTGCAGACGCCCCCCGGAAGCGGCGCCGGCGCGTCGGCGATGGTGGGTCAGGCGGTGACCACGTGGGACTATACAGGCCGTACACCCTATACCATGCAGTGGAATTTCGACGTGCAGCGAAGCATCACTCCCAACTTCCTTGTGGACGTCGCCTATGCGGGAAGTCGCGGTGTGAAACAGGCTCGCGTGTACGATTACAACGCTCTTCCCACCGAGCTGCTCTCCATGGGGACTCGGCTCCAGGAACTCGTCGACAATCCGTTCTACGGCAAGATCGCCGTGGGTGCGCTCGCTCAGCCCAGAGTCCAGCGCCGCCAGTTGCTGCTGCCGTATCCGCAATACACGGGCGTAACGGTGCTCAACGCCGGCGCCGCCACGTCCTCCTACCACTCGATTCAGGCGAAGGCCGAGAAGCGGATGTCGCACGGGCAGAGCTTCCTGGTGGCGTTCACTGGCGGCAAACTGATCGGCAACTCGAACAACAATCTCGCGGGCCTGGGCGTGCAAAGTAACAACACAGGCACGCAGGACTGGTACAACCTGCGCGGCGAACGCGGCATTTCTGAAATGGATGTGTCGCGGTCTCTCGTGATCAGCCATGTGGCCGAGCTGCCGTTTGGACCAGGCCGCAGGTGGACAGGCAAAGGGTTCGCCGGACAAGTCGTGGGCGGGTGGAATCTGAGCACCATCTTCAAAAACAGCACCGGCATGCCGCTGGTGGTAACTGCTCCGATACCCGGCGGCGGTAACCGTCCGAACAGCACCGGCAACAGCGCTGAAATGCCCGCTGGACGCAGCCGGAACGATCAGATCTCGAAGTGGTTCGACACCTCGGCATTCCTGCTCCCGGCGTCGTTCACCATGGGCAACCTCAGCCGCACACTCCCCGACGTTCGCGGACCAGGCGTTACCAACGTGGATTTTTCACTGACCAAAATAGTAAAGCTCCGCGAAAAGGTGGACCTCCAGATCCGTGCGGAAGCCTTTAACGCGCTAAACAAACCCCAGTTCTGGATGCCGAACACCGCGTTCGGAAGTCTGGATTTCGGCAAAATCACCGCGAGTCAGCAGACCGTTCTTCCGCGAGTGATGCAGTTCGCGCTCAAACTGAATTTCTGAACCTCGAGCCCGAATTTTCCCGGCCGGTCAGGACGTCCCCTGTCGGCCGGGCCGTAATTGTTTTCCGTCGATCTGTCGCGAAAGCGGTTCGCCGCACGCACCCAACAAACAGAGGGGGTATCTATGCGTTCCGTGTATCGAGTTGCCTTGTTGCTTCTTGTCTGCGCGCCCGCCGGGTTTAGCCAGGCTACCACCGCTCAGGTGGTGGGCCGTGTAACCGATCCCAGCGGCGCTGCCGTCATCGATGCGGACCTCCGCGTCACTAACGTGGAGACCGGCCTGACCCGTCAGGCCCAGTCCAATGAGACAGGGGGATACGTATTCCCCGCCCTTCCTCCTGGCGAGTACCGTGTGGGCGTCGTGAAGGATGGCTTTAAACCGGTGACTCGCACCGGACTCAAACTTACCGTCAACCAGACCGCTCGCATCGACTTCCTGCTGGAGCTTGGCGCTGTGGCGGAAACGGTCGAGGTGACCGCGAACGCCGGAATGGTGGAGCAGGATACCTCGGCACTCGGCCAGGTGATCGACAGCACAAAAGTCTCCAACATTCCTTTGAATGGCAGGAACCCGTTTCGACTGGTGCAGTTGACGACCAACGTGCTGGTGGCGCCCTCGGCCAACGGCCAGTTCGCCGATGTCCCCGTCAACACCCTCGACGATTCGATGATCTCCATCAACGGCGGCCGAGCCCGGACCAACGAAGTGCTCATCGACGGCATCCCCAGCACCACCGGCTTCGTCAACCAGATGACAACCATTCCGAACCCCGACAGCACCCAGGAATTCAAGGTGCAGAGCAACAACCTCTCGGCGGAGTGGGGCCGTTTCGGCGGAGGCGTAATCAACGTGTCCACACGCAGCGGATCCAATCAGTTGCACGGCTCGCTCTACGAGTACCTCCGCAACAGCGCGTTCGACGCCAATGAGTTCTTCAACCGCCGCGCCGGCAACGGTACGCCGGCCTTCCGCATGAATCAGTTCGGCTACTCCGTGGGCGGACCCGTGGTGATCCCGGGCGTCTACAAAGGTACGAACAAGACGTTCTTCTTCACCGACTACCAGGGCACGCGCTGGCGGCGCGGCGACACTTTTCTGGGCACCGTGCCAACTGAGTTGCAGCGGAAAGGCGACTTCACCCAGACCCTCACGCAGCGCGGTCAACAGATCGTCATCTACGACCCCGATACCACCCGCGTCGACCCTGCGAACCCGGCCAGGTTCATTCGAACCGCCTTCCCCGGCAATGTCCTCCCGGCCTCCCGCATCAATCCGATCGGCGCGAAGATGGCAGCGTATTACCCTCTCCCCAACACCACAGGCGATCCGTTGACCGGCACAAACAACTTCGTCAACAACGCGGCGCGCGCCATCGAGCAGGCCAACTTCGGCTCGCGTGTCGACCACAACATGGGACAGGCGTGGCGAATGTTCGGACGCTTCTCAGTGAACCGCTCCACGCTCGCTCAGCCAGACACGTTCGGTAACCCTGCAACATCCGGCGTCGGGGCCAACGGCAAGCTGTACCTCAACAACTACAACGCCGGTTTCGACAACACCGTCACGCTCAGCCCGTCCAGCGTCTTCAATGTGCGTTATGGATTCGCGCGGTTCTACTGGGCCCGCAATACCCGAAGCTACGGCTTCGATCAGACAACGCTCGGCATTCCGGCGTCGCTGGTGTCGCAGATGGCAGCGCCGTTATATCCCAACATGAGTGTCGAAGGATTTGCCGCTCAGGGTGGCGGCAGCGTGCTTCGCACCGGCCAGGACACCCACACACTGCTGGCGTCTCTCGCACGACTCTCGGGCAAACACAATTTCAAGTTCGGCCTGGACATCCGCCTCCACCGGATGCATCTCTTCAATCTGAACAATGGCGGCGGAAATTATGCGTTCAACCGCACCATGTCTCGTGGCCCCGATCCCAACGCGGTGACCGAAACAGGCGGTTCCGGACTGGCGAGCCTGCTGCTTGGAACACCCACCAGCGGCAGCATCAATCTCGCCGTAGGCAACACGCTCCAAAACTTCTACTATGCGGGGTACCTTCAGGACGATTTCCGCGTTTCCTCGCGCCTGACACTGAATCTCGGAGTCCGCTGGGAGGCCGAGAGCCCTATGCGGGAGCGGCGCAATCAGATCAACTTCTTCGACGTTGGCATCGCGAGCCCGGTGCGTAACAGCGCCTTCCCGAATCTGAAGGGCGGCCTGGTTTTCGCTGACGAATCCAATCGCCAGGTCTACGCATGGGACAAGAACAACTTTGCTCCCCGCGGTGGTTTCGCCTGGTCGTTCAGCAACAAGATGGTGATCCGCGGCGGCGGTGGTCTGTTCTTCGCGCCGTTCGGCGTCTCCGATGTGGGCGAAGGCTACGTCCCCAACTCCGGCTTCACCGCCAGCACCCCCATGGTGGCCACCATCGACGGCATTACCCCGTTCCGCACCCTTACCAACAGCTATGCCGACGGTCTGCTCAAGCCGACTCGCGCGGACCTGGGTGCCTCCACCTATCTGGGACAGGGGGTGACCGCGTGGGATCCGGCAGCCGTCACGCCATACACAGTGCAGTGGAACCTCGACATCCAGCGCTCCTTCGGCCGAGCCTTCCTCGTCGAAGCCGCATACTCCGGAAGCCGCGGCGTCAAGCTGAATCAGACCCGCGAATACAACGCGCTGGACCCGCGGTACCTGGCCCTGGGAACAGCGCTCCAGACACTGGTGGACAATCCGTTCTATCCCAACATTCCCGCCGGCGGACTGGCGCAGTCGCGCGTGCAGCGGCGTCAGTTGCTGCTGCCGTACCCGCAGTACTCGGGCGTGTCGGTGGTGAACAGCTCCTCGGGCAACTCGGTCTACCACTCACTCGCGTTGAAAGGCGAAAAGAGGATGTCCAAAGGCTACAGCGTACTGCTGTCCTACACTCTGGCAAAGCTGATCTCGGACACCAGAAACTCGTTTGGCGCGAACGGTAACAATTTGAACACCGGCCTGAATACAGGCGTGCAGAACTGGTACGATCTGCGTTCGGAACGGTCGCTGTCGGAAATCGACGCCGCGCGCTCGCTCGCAGTCAGCTTCGTGGCGGAACTTCCCTTCGGCGGCGGCAAAGCGTATCTCGGCAAACTGCACGGAGTGGCCGGCAGACTCGTCAGCGGCTGGCAGTTGAGCGGCGTGGTGACGTCGCGCAGCGGTTTCCCGCTGGTGCTCTCCGCAACCATCCCCAACGGCGGCAACCGTCCGAACTCCACCGGCGTGAGCGCGGAGCTCAGCGGGGACCGGTCGCGTAATGACCAGGTGACGCGCTGGTTCAACACCAGCGCCTTCACACAGCCCGCGGCGTTCACCTTCGGCAACGTCTCGCGCACCCTTCCAGATGTGCGCGGCCCGGCTTTCAATAACATAGATGTGTCGTTGCTGAAGAACACTCGCATTCGCGAGGGCCTCCAGGTGCAGTTCCGGGCGGAGTACTTCAACGTCCTGAACCATGCCAACTTCTGGCAGCCAAACTCGGCTTTCGGCAGTCAACAATTCGGTCAGCTCAACACCACCACGGGATTGCCTCGCGTCGGACAGCTGGCCCTGAAGATTTTGTTTTAAACCGTATTTCGAAGGAATCAATGAGACGTCTTCTTCTTCTACTGATCGCCGCCGGCCTGGCTCCGCTGGCCTCCATCGCCCAGGAAGCGGCACCGCTCCGCCCTCCTGCTACTCCGCTGATCGCGCACGACCCGTACTTCAGCGTCTGGAGCACGGCCGACCAGCTCACCGCGCAGCCAACAAAGCACTGGACCGGGACGGATCAGCCGCTGCTCGGATTAATTCGTGTCGACGGAAAGGTACTGCGATTCATGGGCGGCGGGCCCCGTTGGGCCAGCCAGATGGCGGTACTTCCGGAAAAGTCGCGTCGCATCACGCCCACCCGGACCCTCTACACCTTTGAAGGCGAGGGCATCGAGTTTGACCTCACCTTCCTCACGCCCGCGCTGGCCGGCGATATGGATACGCTGGCCCGGCCCGTGACGTACCTTGTGTTCGACATCCGAGCCACCGACCGCAAGGCGCACAAGGTTCGACTGTACGTGGATGCCTCCAGCCACATCGCAGTGGATACGACGGCGCAGAAGGCGATGTGGTCCCGGCACCGCGTCGGCAATCTCGAGGTGGTGCGCCTCGGCAGCACGGAGCAGCGCATGCTGACTCGCTCCGGCGACAACCTGCGTATCGACTGGGGCTACTTCTACCTCGCCGCGCCAGGCCCCGCCACCACGCTCGGGATCTCAGCGCGGGTTCGCGCTTCCTATGCGGCAACGCTCGAACTGCCCCCCTCGCGAGATCTCGAAATGCCGGAGGGAACGGACCGGGACGTTTCCGTGGCTGCCATGGCAATGGATGCCGATATCCCGGCCACCGGCCCCAAAACCACCCGCTACATGATGGCCGCCTACGACGACATCTACTCGCTCGAGTACTTCCGTCGTCCGGTGCGTCCATACTGGCGTCGCGCCCGTGCCACCGCGGAAGATCTCCTGACCCAGGCCGCCGCGAACTTCACCGCCATGCGCGAAAAATGCGAACGCTTTGACGCCGAACTGACCGCCGATCTGGTCAAGGCAGGCGGTCCGAAGTACGCCGCCGTCGCAATTCTCGCCTACCGACAGACGCTGGCCGCCCACAAGCTTGCCGTCGACTTCGACGGCTCGGCACTGCACTTCTCGAAAGAGAACTTCAGCAACGGCTGCATGGGCACGGTCGACGTCATCTATCCCGCTGCGCCTCTGTTTCTGCTGCTGAACCCTCGCCTGGCCGAAGCGCAGCTCCGCCCGGTTCTCGACTATGCCCGCTCGGGCCGCTGGAAGTTCCCCTACGCGCCTCATGACCTCGGGCAGTATCCGCTGGCCAACGGGCAGGTCTACGGAGGCGGCGAGATCAGCGAGGACAACCAGATGCCCGTGGAGGAAAGCGGCAACATGCTCATCCTTCTTGGAGCACTGGTCAAGATCAACGGCAACGCCGAGTTCAGCCGGCCTTACTTCACGCAACTCACCCGTTGGGCCGACTTCCTCGCCGCCAAAGGAATGGACCCGGACAACCAGCTCAGCACCGACGATTTCGCGGGCCATCTGGCCCACAACACCAACCTCAGCATCAAGGCGATTCTTGGACTCGGTTCCTATGCCATGATTGCCGACGCGCTCGGCGAAAAAGCCATCGCGACGAAATACCGGACCATGGCGCAGGGTTTCGCGAAGCGTTGGCCCGCCATGGCCGAAGACGGCGACCACTACCGCCTCGCGTTCGACAAGCCAGGCACGTGGAGCCAGAAGTACAACCTGGTATGGGACAAAATTCTCGGCCTCAACCTGTTCGATCAGGCCGTCGCGCGCAAGGAAATGGCGTACTACCTGAAGCATCAGAACAAGTACGGTCTTCCCCTCGATAACCGCGCCGATTACACCAAGCTCGACTGGATCGTCTGGACCGCGACCATGGCCGAGCAGCCGCGGGATTTCGCCGCCCTGATCGACCCCGTTTACCTCTTCCTCAACGAGACTCCCGACCGGGTGCCCATGACCGACTGGTACTGGACCAGCACCGCGAAGCACCGCGGCTTCCAGGCAAGATCGGTGGTGGGTGGAGTCTTCATCAAGATGCTCAACGACCCCGCCATGTGGAAGAAATGGGCGTCGAAAGCCGAGGTGTCGCAATGAATCGACGCCAGTTCCTCCTCAGTACGACAGCCGGCGCACTCGCTGCTCCAGTTTCTGCCGAAACGCAGAAGCCCAACATTCTGCTGATCGTTGCCGATGACCTGGGGTGGTCGGACCTGGGTTGCTTCGGAGGCGAGATCCAGACGCCGAATCTCGACAAGCTCGCCGGCAACGGAATCCGCTTCACGCAGTTCTACAACATGGCGCGCTGCTGCCCTTCCCGCGCTTCCATCATGACCGGCCTGTACCCGCATCAGGTCGGCTTGGGCAACATGACGTCGCCCAAACCCCGTACCGATTTCCCCGGTTATGCGGGTGTGTTGAACGACCGAAACGCCACCGTCCCGGAGGTGATGAAGACAGCCGGGTACTCCACCTGGATGGCCGGAAAGTGGCACCTCGGACCTCCCGGTCCTGTCGGCCGCGGGTTCGACGAGTACTACGGCATGGTCCATGGCTTCGACAGTTTCTGGGACCGCACAAAGTACACGCGTCTGCCCAATGGCCGGCCGGAGCGCACCTACCCGGAAGGCAAGTTCTATGCGACCGACGCGATCACCGACTACGCAATCGACTTCCTCGGCGAGACGCGAAAGAAGCCCGATCGGCCGTTCTTCTTCTACCTCGCGTACAACGCTCCGCACTTTCCGCTGCATGCTCCGGAGGACGTAATCGACAAGTACGCTCCGGTGTATGAGCAGGGCTGGGACAAGATTCGCGAGGCTCGGCATACGCGGATGAAGAAGCTGCGCCTCGTGCCTCAGTTCCAGCAACTGACGCCGCGCAGCGAGATCCCGGCCAATCGATTCAATACACAAACCGGCTGGGCGAACAAGACCAACCCGGCATGGGATTCGCTGGAGCCCGACCGCCGGAAGGACCTCGCGCGCCGCATGGCGGTATTCGCCGCGATGGTCGAAATCATGGACCGGAACATCGGCCGCGTGATCGACGATCTCCGCACCCACGGCCAGTTGGACAACACGCTGATACTCTTCACTGCCGACAACGGCGCCTGCGCGGAGTGGGACCCGTATGGGTTCGACATCAACAGCGGCCCGCAGAACGTCCTCCACCGTGGCGACGATCTGCGAAAGATGGGACAGCCGGGCACGTACCACAGCTACGGCTCGGCATGGGCGAACACCTGCAACACTCCGTGGCGCTTGTACAAACACTACGCGCACGAAGGCGGGATCAGTTCCCCGCTCATCGCGCACTGGCCCAAAACCATCACCCGCAAGAACTCCATCGACCATCAGCCTGGTCACATCATCGATCTGATGCCGACGTTTGTTGCGGTGTCCGGAGCCACATATCCGGCGTCCATGCCGGGCATGGAGGGAACCAGTCTGCTCCCGGCGCTGCAGGGCAAGCGCGTCAGCCGCCCGGCGCCGATCTTCTGGGAGCACGAAGGCAACCGCGCCATCCGCATCGGCAAATGGAAAGCGGTGGCCGTCGACCCGAAAGGCCGCTGGGAGCTCTACGACATCGACACCGACCGGACTGAGCTGCACGACCTCGCCTCGCAGCATCCGGAGCGGGTGAAGGAAATGGTGACCCTGTGGGAGCGATGGGCCAAACGCAGCGGCGCCATTCCGTGGATGTGGACGCCGCGGTACCCCGCTTCCAACTGAGGCTGTAAACGCATTCATTGGGCAATTCTGATAGAGTGAGGAGCGACAAATCCTGTCCGGGGAGCCAGCCCATGCAAGATCATCGGGTTTCAAGACGCTACTTTTTTTTTACGGGACGCTGTTGGCCGGTGCCGTTCCGGCAGCCGGTTTCGGCAGTGCAGCTTCTCTTTCGCGACTTGGCTGTAAGTCGCCAAACGAGAAGCTGAATATCGGAGCTGTCGGGGTTGGCGTACGCGGTCCCGCCATTCTGGTCGGCGCTGCGGCCACTGAGAATATCGTGGCGCTCTGCGATGTCGACGAAGATCGCTCGGCGCGCGGCTTTGCGCGGTATCCGAAAAGCCAAAAAATACAAAGACTATCGCAAGATGTTCGAAGGCGAGGGCAGGAATCTCGACGCGGTGATGATTGCCACGCCGGATCGCATGCACACGCCCATCGCGTTGCTCGCCATGCAGCAGGGCAAGCACGTCTATTGTGAGAAGCCATTGACCCGAACCGCGTGGGAATCGCAGTTGCTCGCCGACGCCGCGGCCAAATACAAGGTCGCCACCCAGATGGGGAACCAGGGCTGGAACCACGAAGGCACCAGGACTGCCTGCGAAATCCTGTGGTCGGGCGACATCGGCGAGGTGAAGGAACTGCACTCCTGGACCGGGGGCATCTACGGAGGCCAGCCCAACCTCCCGGCAACGGGACCTGAGGCGGCCGCGGTGCCGGGGTCACTCGACTGGGATCTGTGGCTCGGGTGTGCCGAACCACGCAAGTTCAATCCGCTCATGACCAATCAGTGGCGGGCGTTTATCGACTTCTCCACCGGAGGCTCGCTCGGCGACTGGCTGGTCCACAATCTGGGACCGGCGCACCTGGCGCTGCAGCTCGACAAGGTTAGCCCCACGTCGGTCGAGTGCGTCTTCGTCGAAGGCAAAAACCAGTGGTTGTGGCCGTTGCGGGCTCACGTGGTCTTTGAATTTCCGGCGCGTGGCAGTATGCCTCCGGTCACTGTGCACACGTATCAGAATATGCGCGGCGATTTCCAGAATCCCGCCGGCATGGGCGAGAATGATCGTCTTTTCCCATCCATGAACTCATCCCATCGCGAAGCCGGCAGCAGCCACACGCCTTCGCCCCGGGAGGTGGTCGCCATATGGCCTTTCGAGCCGACGAAGACCGCTCCGTTGCCCGGCGCCCGCATCTTTGGATCCGGAGAAGCGCCCGGTGGGACGGCGCTGTCTCAAATACGTCACCTGCGCCTCGGGCTGGTCACGCGCGTCACCGACGGTATCAGCTTCTGCCCTTCCTGAACCAGCGGATGCGTGGCCTGAGCCTGCTCAGCCCCTTTCGTTTTGCCCGCCTCATAGATGGCGCCGAACTGATGTGGATCCTCTTCGACTCCTTGTTCAGATTCGGCGCCACGAACGCCATGGCATAGGTGCCCATACGGCCAGTCCGCCGGCCAGGATGAAGCCTGCAATGGACCGGGAAGCAACAAGGTAAGCACCGGTCTGTATCCCCGGGGTGGTTGTGGGTGGCGCGCGAACAAAGATCTGTCGAGGAACCTGGGCACGGAGTGAGACCTGCGGCAGCGCATCCAGCAGCGCCGCCTTCAGATCCAGCAGTCCCGGCTGCACCACGCTGCCCGAGGTGTCGAACAGCAGCACCATCTCCACGGGTAAGCTCCGCCGGCTCCGGAGCCCGCCCTCGAACAACCCGATCTTCTGCGGTTTGCCGTCCTCCAGCAGATCAATATCTTCGGGCTTCAGATTGGTGACATACTGCTTTTTCCGCACCACATGGAAGTGCACCAGCGCGAGGCTGGTTTGGGAGCGGAAGACCGGAATCTCGTCCGGCGCCTGAGCTATGCCGTTCCCGGGCATCCGCATCAGCAAAAGCGGCAGTTTCGTCGGGAAAACAGAGGCTCGCCGAGTTGGACGCGAGAAACCCGGTCAGGGCACGAACAACTGCAGTTCCGGGGCGAGGCGATTGAGATCCACCGGGTCTGTTGTGACGATCGACTGACAGGCCCGCTGCGCGCAAACGACCACGTGGGCATCGGCGATGTCGGCGGTGCCGCTTCGCGCCAGCAGCAGGCCAACTGCTGTTGCTTCGGGTCCGTCGAGCGCAACCAGATCGGTGTTGGCCTGGCGAATGAGGCGCTGGAGACGGGCCTGGCGGGCGGGATTGCGCATGGCCTGTGCGAGGGCTGTGGCCGGAATGGTGATCCGCAGGCCAAGCTCGGTGGCACGGACGAGGAGGGCGAGTACCTGGCGGTGGTTTCGGTCCAGCGCGATCAACCCGCCCGCGTCGAGG
>JAWXCM010000350.1:0-17633 GCA_034408745.1 Bryobacteraceae bacterium | reverse complement strand
TGGCAGTTCCGAATGGGCCGCGGCATCGTCGGAACACCCAACGACTTCGGCGCCCTCGGCGAACGCCCCACCCACCCCCAGCTGCTCGACTGGCTGGCCTCGGAATTCGTCGCGCAGAACTGGAGCGTCAAAGCACTCGACCGCCTCATCGTGCTCTCCGCCGCCTACCGCCAGGCCTCAACCGTCGACGCGAAGAAGCAGGCCATCGACCCCGATAACAAGCTGTACTGGCGCATGAACCGCCGCCGCCTCGAAGGCGAGGCCATCCGCGACAGCGTCCTCGCCGCCAGCGGCCGCCTCAACCTCAAGCCCTTCGGCCCGCCGGTCCGCACCCCCATCGAGCCCGAAATATACGACATCATTTTCACCGAAGCCGAGCCCGATAATCTCTGGCCGCTCCCCAAAGACCGCACGGAAATGAATCGACGGTCGATATATTTGCTCAATAAACGCACCGTGCGACTCCCAATGTTCGCGAATTTCGACCAGCCCGACACAATGAGTTCCTGCGCCTTCCGCCCCGTTTCGACCCATGCGCTCCAGGCACTAACGATGATGAACAGTGACTTCATGGCACAACAGTCCGTGGCCTTCGCCGAACGTCTCATGCGCGAGGCCGAACCCACAGCCACCAACCGCACCCAGGCCCTCATCGAAAGCGCCCACCGCCTCGCACTGGGCCGAGCCCCGAACGCAGCCGACGTCCAGTTGGGCCGAACATTTCTCGACAAGGGAGGCCGCCTCCCCGAATACTGCCTCGCACTCCTCAACCGCAGCGAGTTCCTCTACATCCCATGACCCGACGAAATGTACTTCGCGACGCCGCGCACGGCTTCGGAGCCCTCGCACTACAGAGCATGCTCGTCAGGGACGGCCTCGCCGCCGGGCGCATCAACCCGCTCACCGCGAAACCCAGTCATTTCCCCGCAAAAGCCAAATCCGTAATCTTCCTTTTCATGGTAGGCGCGCCCAGCCAGATCGACACGTTCGACCCCAAGCCCCTCCTGAAGAAGTACGATGGACAGAAATTACCTGAGAGTTTTGGCAAAATATCCAGTCAGTTCACCGACGGCAACACGCCAATTCTTTCCAGCCCCTGGGAATTTAAACAGCACGGAAAAAGCGGAGCCTGGGTCTCCTCCCTTTTCCCGAACCTCGCGAAGACCGCCGACGACATTTGCTTCGTCCGCAGCTTCTTCACGGAGAGCGTGGTGCACGCGCCCGCCATGTATCAGGTGCAGAGCGGCCGCATCCTCATGGGCTATCCGTCCATGGGCTCATGGGTGACGTACGGCCTCGGCAGCACCTCGGAAAACCTGCCCGCTTACGTAGTGATGCCGCAGGCCGAGGGCACTCCCGAAGGCGGCCCGCCCATGTGGGGCTCGGGTTTCCTGCCGGCCGTCTGCCAGGGAACCCTGTTCCGCCCCGGCCCGACTCCCATCCTCCATCTCAAACCGCAGGACGGCGACGCCGTCCGCCAGCGCCGCACCCTCGACCTCCTTCAGAAAATGAATGAGTTCGATGCGGCAGACGGCGACTCCGAGCTTGCGGCCCGCATCTCGTCCTATGAGCTCGCCTTCCGCATGCAGTCCCACGCGCCCGAAGCAGTCGACCTCAACAAAGAGCCCGAGTCCGTCCGCAAGCTCTACGGCCTCGACCAGAAGCACACGTACGACTTCGGTTCCCGATGCCTCCTCGCCCGCCGCTTAGTTGAGCGCGGAGTACGATTCGTGCAGCTCTTCCACGGCGGCGGACCCGTCTCCATGCAGTGGGACGCCCACAAGGACCTGAAACAGAATCACGAGAAAATGTGCGGTCACACCGACCAGCCCATAGCCGCCCTTCTCACCGACCTCAAACAGAAAGGTCTCCTCGATTCCACCCTCGTAATCTGGGGCTCCGAGTTCGGTCGCCTGCCAATGTCACAGTCGGGAAATGGACGCGACCACAACCCCCACGGCTTCACCATGTGGTTCGCCGGAGGCGGTGTGAACGCCGGAAGGACCATCGGGCAGACCGACGAATTCGGAGTAAAAGGCGTTGGCGACCGCTACCATATGCGCGATTTCCACGCAACCCTCCTGCACCTGCTCGGCCTCGACCAGAACCAGCTCTGGTATCTCCACAACGGCCGCCACGAAAAGCTCACTGATTTCGGTGGAAATGTAATAAAAGAAGTAATCTCCTGAGAAAACTGACCCGCTAAACCTTGTCGTCAACCATCTTCATAGGCGGCCGCTTCAAGTGCCATTCCGTCGACAGCTGGTATGCCAGAGCCACTCGAAGCGGTGCCCCCTCGTCATACAGCCGCCCCACAAACGACAGGCCTCGCGGCATCCCGTCCACAAATCCGCAGGGCAGCACCACCTGCGGATGACCCGTCAGATTCGTCGTAGTCAGCATCGAAAACGGAGGCGTAACAATCACATCCCAATTCTCGAAAAAGCACTCCATTTTCTGAAGCAATAACGTACGGGCCCGCTGTGCCCGAATATACTCCACCGCCGGAATCAGCCGGGCCTGGCGAAAACTATTCGGCCAGTCGTTCGGCGCCTGACCCTTCAAAGTCCGCACCCTGCCATCCCGCGTAATATCGTCAAACGCCGCGGCGGCCTCCGCCGACAACAGAAACCGTATCCGAGCCCCGTCCTCATCGGAAAAATCCACCGGCTTCATCTCCACCCCGGCCTTCTTCAAATCCGTCAAAGCCTGGTCATACACCGGCTTGTCCGTTTTCATCTCATCGAACGCCTTCTGCAACACCCCAATCCGTAGCCCCGTAAGAGCCTTCTTCGGTTCCCAGTCGAACGGATCGGCCGTCACCGTGCGGTCCAGTCCGTCCGGTCCGTGGATCGCGTGCAGCACCAGCGCACAGTCCTCCACACTCCGGCAAATCGGGCCGATCTTATCCATCGTCCAGCTCAGCCCCATAGCGCCATAGCGACTCACGCGGCCATACGTAGGCCGCAGCCCCGTAACCCCGCACCGGATACTCGGGCTCACAATCGACCCCAGCGTCTCGGTCCCAATCGCAAAGCCAACCAGCCCCGCGCCAGTCGCCGAAGCCGACCCGGCAGACGACCCGCTCGACGTCTGATCCAGATTCCACGGCGTCTTCGTCATCCCGCCAAACCACAGCCCACCCTGCGCCAGCGCACCCATCGACAACTTCGCCACCAGCACCGAACCCGCCGCACGAAGCCGTTCCACCACCGTCGCATCCACGTCGATCGTCTGCTCCTGATACGGCTCCGCACCCCACGTCGTGCGAATCCCCTTAGTCGCAAATAAATCCTTGGCGCCCCACGGAATTCCCTGCAGTGGACCACGATATTTCCCTCGTCGAATCTCCGCATCGGCAGCGGCAGCCTGCGACAGCGCCAGTTCGTCCGTCAGCGTGATCACGCAGTTCAGCCTCGGGCCAAACTCCCGCAGCCGCTCCAGATACATCTTCGTCAGCTCAGTCGATGTGAGTCGCTTCTTCCGCAGCAGTGGTGCAAGCTGTGTCACCGGCCAGAAGGCAACTTCATGAATATCCCGGAACGGCAGAGCCTTTGCCGACTTCGTAACGGTAGGCCGAAACTTCGGCGCCCGCGTCGACGCCTTCCGCCCGGTCAGCCCTGGGTGAAATGCAAACGCCGGTTCCGTGTCCAGTGGAATATCCACAGCCCGTAACGATGCATACCCGGTTACCGCGCGGTTGATACCCGGGAGCATCATCCCAATCTCGTCTGGCCGAAAGTCCAGCTTCAATAACTGCAAAGCAGCAGTTAACTGTTCGACGGATACTCCCTCAATGGCAGGAGCAGAATGCTGCGCAGTGCCGGTTCCGCGTACGGCCGTGAGTACGGTTACGAGTTGAAGCCAGCTTCGTCGGTCCATTGTTGTAACCGTCTATGATACCGTTGCCTCCCTGGTCTCTTTCCATTCAGGAACCAGGTATTCAGAGACATTCCCATTTCACGTGGATTGCGCTATAAATAGTTATCACTGGACCAGATATGTTGGCCCAATTCGTTCCCTGAAACAAATGTCCGATTATCCCGACAAAGGCGCACACACTCGCTTCGAGCTGCTGTTTGAGAATGCCCCTGTAGCGATCTGGCTGGAGGATTTTTCAACAGTTCACGAGTATCTCCTCAACCTCACACATGACCGGCGCCTCAGCCTCGCCACCGTTTTCGAAGCCCGGCCCGACACCGTCGCCGAGTGCGTTCGACGCGTCCGCATCATCCACGTCAACAGGCAAGCCCGCGCCTTCTATCAGGCTGAGACTGTTCGCCAGATCGCCGACCAGTTCACCCAGCTCTTCGACGCCCAGACGCTCCAGACATTTCGACAGGAACTGCTCGCCTTCTGGGATAATCACTCGTCGTTTGAGGCCGACATCCTGACCCCAACGCTGCCCGGTGTACAGCGGCTCGTAAAAATGAGTTGCGCGATTCTGCCGGATCAGTCCGCCCCCTGGTCATTCGTAATCGTAACGTTCACTGACCTGACGGAGCGCCATGAGTTTGAAGAGTCGCTCCGTCAAAGCGAACGCCGCGCTACCTCAGCCGCCGAGGAACTCCGGCGAACCAATACTATCCTCGCCCGCCTCAACACAGACCTCGAGCGGTTCGCCTACTCCGCCGCGCACGACCTCCGCGAGCCCCTTCGCACCATCTCGCTCTACACCCAGCTGCTGATGCAGTTCGACGGCCCCAAACTCACCAGCCACGGCGAAACCGCGGTGCGCTTCATCCTCGAAGGAACCCGTAGAATGGAGCGCCTGATCAAGGACCTCCTCGGCTTCGCACATGCCACCGAGCCAAAACCCGGTGACACCAAAGCTGTCTCCGATTTCACCGCTGTGCTCAGTGAAACCCTGCAAACCCTCGACGCAGCCATCCGGGAATCGAACACCTCACTTCACCTCGAGCGCCTTCCCCCGCTTGCCGTCGACCCCGGACATCTTCGGCAGTTGCTGCAAAACCTGATTAGTAACGCAATCAAATACCGCGGTACGTCCCGCCGCCTCGAAATAACAATCACTGGACAGGTCGAAACAAATCGGGTGACTCTCTGCGTGGCCGACAATGGCACCGGAATTAAGCCCGAATATCAGCACCGGATCTTCGAAATATTCCAGAGACTCCACGGCCAGGAGATCCAGGGTAGCGGCATAGGACTCGCCCTCTGCCGCCGAATCGCCGGAATATATGGTGGCCGGATCTGGGTCGAATCGGACGGAGCCAGCGGCTCGGCATTCTATGTCGAACTTCCGCGTCTTCGCGAGAGCTGACCATCGCCCCACGCTCCGCGCTTTCGGTACACCAGCCACGCCGACCCGGTCACCAGCAGCGTACCCACCAGCAGCTTCGCCTCAAACAGCCACACATTCGTCACTTCAGCCGTTGGAATTACGCAACAAATCAGTGCCAGTAAAGTAATAGAAATCCCCGACATCGCCGCCAGCCGCTGCCCCGCCTTCCACGTGCTCGCAAAAATATACAAATAGGGTGCGAACCCGGCAATCACCATCAGCGAAATAAGCGCCTGATACGCCGCCCGCATCGTGTCGCCGATCTGCATCAATACCAGCAGCCCCGACGCAATCCCGCCCAGCCACAAAATCGAGACATACGGAGTCGCCCATCGCGGATGCACACGCGCAAACGCCGGAGGCAGAAGATGGTCCACACCCGCGGCCAGCGGCAGTCGCGACACGCCTGTCCCCAGCCCGCCAAACTGCCCGATCGCACTCAACAGAATCAGCACGGAAATCAGCGGCCGGATCCACGCCGAGCCGAACACTTCGCCGATCGCAACGCCCGCATGCGCCAGCCCCGACATCTCGCTCACAGCCTCCGGCCGCATCAGCACCAGCACCGCCAGCGTGCTGAGCGAATAAAATCCCGCTGTCAAAAAGGCAGCCATCCCCGCCGCCCGCCGAATCGTCCGGGCCGGGTCCCGAACCTCGGCACCCATCATTCCCAGCAGCTCCATCCCACTCAGCGCATAAGCAATCGTGGCCCACATACCTACCGTGTCCCACTGCGCCGAAGGCGTCAGTTGCAGCTCCGTAGCCGAGCCCCTGCGCATCCACACCAGCCCCGCACTCACAATCAGGACCGCGGTCAGCACCCACGATGCGATGCCGCCAACGTTCTGCGTCCACTTACCCACGCGGAGCCCCACCAGGTTCGTCCCCAGCGCGATCCACACCGCCACCAGCGACGCGCCGATCACAAACGTCCGGCTCTCCGCCAGCCACGAATACCGCGCATCCAGGCCATACGCACCCGAGCTCATATAGAACATCGCGGCGCCCGGAAACCAGCACGCAATCCCCATCCAGTAAATCCAGAATGCGAGGAATCCATGCCACGGTCCAAAGTCGTTGCGAGTCCACAAATACAACCCGCCCGCGCCCGGATACTTCGCCGTCAACGTGCCCACGGCAATCGCGGCAGGCAGCGCGAAGAACAGCGCAGCACCGATCCAAAGCGTGATCGATCCCGGCCCCGCATGGGCCGCCGAAGCAATCCAGCGCGTGCCGAATATCGACGTCACCGCGAACAGCGTTAAGTCGCGAAGCCCCAGTTCCCGACGGAGTTCCGCCATCTGTCAGACCCGCACGTACCAGCCGCGCCGGTGCATCACCCACGCGAGTCCAAACATCAGCAGCACGTACGACAACGCAAACGCCAGCGAGGCGTTCTTCGGATCCAGCACACTCGCGTATGCCGTCGAATACAGCCAGTCCCGGGCCCCGCTCATTGCCAGCAGCGTCTCCCCGATCTCCGCCGCCATATAAACTGCAATCGCATTCCGCCCCAGAATCGCAAACGGCCGAACCCAGCCCGAATACCCGTTGCCGTCCACAATCCACAGCATCGAAGCAAATGCCGTGTAATCGAGTCCCGCCAGCACCAGCGCAAACGATACGCTCCAGAGCTTCTTGTTGATCGGCATCGTCATGCTAACCGCCAGGCCAGCAACAGTCAGGCAAGCCCCGATCAGATACATCCATGTGGTGCGCTCGGACAGTACGCGCTTCGATCGCACCAGCTGCGCCGCCAGCACGCCAAACAGAGCCGTGGCAATCGAAGGCAGAGTGCTTACGATGCCCTCCGGATCCCACGTCTTCGTATGTGCATAATTGTGATTTCCCAGCACAATACTGTCAATATAATGCGAGAAATTCCCTGCCTCATCCAGCCGTCCGGCGCCAAACCCCGGCACCGCCATCATCGTCATCAGCACCCAGTACGACACCAGCAGCCCAACAATCCACAAAATCTGCACGCGAACGCCCGTGTACATGTAAATCAAACTCGCGGCGACATAACAGATCGCAATCCGCTGCAGCACGCCCAGTAATCGAGCCGTCGGCAAATCAAAATGCGGGAATATGTAAATGAACAGCCCCAGCAGATAAAGGATCAACCCGCGTCGAAGCACCGGCATTAAAGCCCGCTTGCGCGACAACGTCAGGCTCAGACCCACCATCCACAGGAACGAGGGGAACACGCAGTCAGTCAGCGTCAGGCCGTCCCACTCCGCGTGCAGTAATGGACTATATGCCTCGGGCAGTCCACCCGCGGTATTCACCAGAATCATCAGCGCGATTGTGAGGCCACGAAATGCATCCAGTGACAGAAGCCGCCCCGTGACCGGCGTCGATTCCGGCACTGCGACAGAAGGCTGAGCCATAAGTGCCCCCGATGATAGCATCGGAGACGTGAACCTCGGAGCATTGACGAAGGAACTCGCGAAGCAGGCCATCGGCGACCACGTGAAAGACGTAGTCGATTCAGTAACCGATTCCGGAACGCCCGCGCCCAAACCCGCGCCGCCCCCAGAACCCGCCCTCGGCACCGTCATTCTCGGCCAGCTTCAGGCCATGCAAAGCCCGCTCAAGGAGGACCTGGAGCTCGTAGTGCTCTGCAATACCGGAGTGGAAGTGCTGCGAATCAAAGAGATCTTCATGCCGACATGGAAGCTCGCCGTGCTCATCGGCACCGATGCCGGCGACATCCTCACCCGCGTCATCATGCCAGTCGAATCGCTGAACCTGACCTGCAAACCGATGCCCGTGCAGACACCCGGCAAGCCCGTCAGACTTCGCTTCGTCGGACCGAAGGCCTGAGCCGCAGAGACACCCAGTCCCGTATCCGCTTGCTCGCCGGTTCTTCCACACGCTCGCAAACCCAGCCCGACACCGCGATCACGCCCCCGATGTAAATCAGCGCCATCACGTTCGGTGCGCCAATGCCCGTGAAGAAACGCTTAAACCACCAAAGCATCGGAATGTGCAGGATGTACATCGAGTAGCTCGCGCGACCCAGAAACCCCGCGACACTCGTCGACAGCGCCGTCACAGGAAATCCCCCGCCCAGAGCGAGCCCCGTCAGCAGCAGCGCATTGAACGGACGCAGTGCGCTGTTCAGCATAATATGATGTGGCACCAGTGTCGGCGTCGACACAATCAAAAACCCAGCAACCGCAGCGGGAATATAAAGCCAGTACCCGAGCCCATGGAATCGACCCCGCAGCACCTCGCAATACAAACGGGCCGCCACAATCCCAATCAAAAAATCACCAACATGGTACAGCGGCTTAAAGGCATGCGAGACATGCAGAGCTGACAGCAAATTCGGCAGAGCCAGCGCCAGCAGCGTCAGCAACCCCAGCCGCAGCCACCCCGCTCCGCGCAGCAAAAATGCCGCCACAGGGAAACAAAGGTAAAAGAAAAACTCGCAGGAGAGCGACCACGCCGGAGTATTCCAGTGCACCGGAAGGTTCAGGAACCAGCCCTGCAGTACCAGCCCGTAGTTCGCCAGAAGCCCGGCCTTCTGCGACAATTCCACACCGGTACGCACCGGATCCATCAACTCCGACGCAATAAACGGAATCATCACCAGCAAACTCAGCGCATACACCGGATACACCCGCGCGCACCGGGCCGCACAATATCGCAGCAAACTCCGCCGGTCCCACGACGCGCTGGAATAGCTCTGTCCCAGCACGAACCCCGAAAGCACAAAGAACGTCCCGACCGCCAGATACCCGCCATGCACCACGTTCTGCCACATCGGAGAGAGCGACAGAGTCCACGGCTCCAGCATCATCTTAGGCCCGGTCAGGTGATGCACAATCACCCAAAGCGCCAGCAGAAAACGAAGTCCCGTCAGGGCAGGCAGATGCTGCTTCGGCGACGCCGCCCGAACACCAAGGGGCGCCTCAAGTGGCTGAATAAGAGTTGCGATACATACAGTGTAACGTTACGCCCGCCAGCATCCCCAACTCTGCCAATCATAAGCCCTACTGCCTCTACCAAACTGGCTCTGCAAACCCACAGCCCTACCCCTCTGCCAACCACAGATCCTGCCAGCCCCACAGCAGCTTAAAGGGGGGCAGCTCCCCAGAGCTGCGGCGGACGCCCACGTCCGCCAAATCCACCCTAAACCCGACCCGCCCGAATCTCCTCCGCCATAAAATCCGAAGACCGCCAGGCCAAAGCCAAAATCGTCAACGTAGGATTCTTCTCACTAGCCGTGGTGAACGCCGACCCATCCGCCACAAACACATTCTTAACCTCATGCATCTGGTTAAACCGGTTCAGCGCCGACCGCTTCGGATCCTCACCCATCCGGCAAGTCCCATGCTCATGAATCGCACTCCCCAGCGTGTCGTGCCACCCGCGCTTATACGGCAGCACCTCGGCCTTCGCCGCCTTAAAAATCGACTCCGCCGTATCATACATATCGTCGAGCATCTTACGCTCGTTATCCCCGATCG
The DNA here is from genome assembly GCA_034408745.1 of Bryobacteraceae bacterium. Classification (GTDB taxonomy): domain Bacteria; phylum Acidobacteriota; class Terriglobia; order Bryobacterales; family Bryobacteraceae; genus JAWXCM01. Next base: position 7,847 of record JAWXCM010000350.1, on the reverse strand, counting down.
CATACTCGAGCCTCGCCACCGGCACCCCATACCGGTCCAGCGGAGTCCCGTCGACGCGCACCCGATTCTCCCGGCGCGGCAGCACCTCCCCGTAAGGATGCATCGAAATCAGAGCCGGAAAACGCTTCTTCACAGCCGACTTGAAATCCGCCCCAAAACCCGGCAAAGTCTTAGCCCATCCACCCGCACCAGGCTGAGCCCCCGTATTCCAGAACTGACTCCCGAACCCGCGCAAATAATCCCGCTTACGTCCATCCCGATGATTGAACCGCGGCATATACACATGCTCGCCGCCGATTCCGTCATCATTCAACACCTTACTCCCGATCAAATCTGGCGCAAATCCCTGAAAATGGAACCGCACCTGCTCCGTCAGATACCGCCCAATCACATCGCTGGAATTGCCCAGTCCATTGGGAAATTTGTCCGACTTCGAGTTCAGCAGCAGCCGGGTCGAATCGATGCACGACGCCGCCACCACAACGCGCTTCCCGTAAACCTTGTGCTCTTCCCTGGTAAATCGGTCGAAATACTGCACGCCGCTCGCCAGTCCGTCATCCCCCACCAGCACCCGGGCCGCCACGGCATTATCGATAATCCGAAGCTTTCCCGTCTTAAACGCCGGCTCCAGCAAATAATCCGACGAATTAAAGAACGCCGCCACATCGCAGCCCTTGCCGCAGGCCCCGCAGTAATGACAGGCGTTGTGGCCATTGTGATTCCGCGTCAGCACCGCGCGACGCCCCGCCACAACGGAAATTCCCACCGACTTCGCGGCCTTTTGCATAAGCCGCTCACCGCACCGTGGCGACGGCGCAGGCAAATGGAACTTACTCCCAGGCAGCGAGTCCTGATCGTCCTTGCCACCGCAAACACCAATCAACTGGTCGACACGGTCGTAATACGGAGCGATGTCCTTATACCGAATCGGCCACGGAATCTCCCAGCCATCCTTCGCCGGACCCTCAAAATCGACATCGGAATACCGTAGCGACACCCGCCCCCAGACATTCGTCTTGCCACCCCGGCCCCACACCCGAATCAACTCGAAGGGGTTCTGCGGATCGGTCTCGTACGGCTGCTCCTTCGTGTCGAGATAGAACTGCGGAGGCACCTGACCCGCCGCCAGCTTATCCCGCACTTCCCATGGCTTCACATGCGACCAGAACTTCGACCGGTTAAACTTCGTCCCCGCGTCCAGCATCAGAACATTGATGCCCTTGCGTGTCAGATTCCAGGCCACCATCCCGCCCGCCGCGCCACTGCCGATCACGATCACTTCATGCTTTTGTTCTGACTTGATCTGCATTGCGGATTAAACCTGATGCTCCGGGTGCGTGCAGCCCTTAAACTCCGTCAGCGCGACATTCCCGTGCCACCCAAGCTCCGTCACCAGCCCGTCAAAAGTCCCGTAATACGCCTCGACAGTCGAGTTCTTCAGCAACACAAAAAACGGATCCTCAGCCCGACTCAAAGCCGTCAGCGTCGACAGCCGCTCCCCCGCACTCACAGAAGCAAAGCGAGCCAGCCCGTCGCGCCACATCCCACGAATCCGTTCATCCCGCTGCATCCGTTCCTCGATCAGGATGTGGACCCCTGCATCCGAGGCCCCAGGCGTATCGGTCCGCGGAATAATCAAATCCACCAGCGCCGTCAGCACCTCAAACTCCGAGCCGCTAAAGAACTGCGTCTTGCGAACAATCGCCGGTTTCACCGGAGCATCCGCGTGATGGTGCTGCGGTGCAGATTGCTGCGGTGTAGCCTGCTGTAAGGGGGACGCGGAGGCAACCGCAGTCGCCCCCGCAATGGTAATCAGTAGTTCTCGTCGACTATTCATCACGCACGGTTCAGATAACGGTTCAGAAAAGCCAGTGCCTTGGCCCACGCATCGCAGGCCGCCTCTGGATCATATCGCGGACTCGTGTCGTTGTGAAACGCATGGTTTGCGTTCGAGTAGATGTGGACCTCGTACCGCTTGTTCTGCTGCGCCAGACCCTGGATCAACGGACCAATCGGAGCCGTGGTTCCGCGATCGAGTTCACCATAAACCATCATCAGCGGCGTAGTGATCAGCGCAATGTTCGCCCCCGTCGGCACACTGAATCCATAGAACGCGACAGCCGCCGACAGCGCATCCGTCTTGAGAATCGCATCGTAGACCTGAGTGCCGCCGGCGCAAAACCCAATCATCCCAACCCGCCGCCCCTGCACGTAGCTCTGATCGCGAATGGTGTGGATCGTCGACAGCACGTCAGCGCTTCGCTCTTCCGGACGCGTGCGGCCGAAGGCAGCCGAGGCACCCACCGCGTCGAACGCCTGCGTGCCGCCCTGCCTCGACAGCAGATCCACCGCTACAGCCACATATCCTGCCTTGGCCAACCGCCGCGTCACGTCCCTGATGTGTTCCGACAGGCCAGCATTCTCATGAATCACCACCACCGCCGGACGCGCAGCGGTGGCCCAGTCCCTTTGCACCGACTGATACACGAACAGCGGACCGCCTTCACCCGAGATCGTCAGCATCTGGGATATCAGGGCCGGATCATTCTCCGAAACCTGAACACCCGCCGGACAGGTCAGCGTCTGCGCATTTGCCAGACCTGCCGATTCAATCGCGGCAACAGCCGCGGCCAGAGATCCGGTGTATTTGGTTAAACGCTCGACAAGTTCTCGGCGGCTGACCTGCCCGTCCTCAAATAGATGGAGAATGTTGCTGATGTTATCTGCCCACATGGTGGGACTAGATTAACAAAGCACGGGCAGGATGCAGTATTCGCGAAGCCCACTTGCAGTCGTACTTCCTGCAACGATTTCGTAAATGTTTCGACCAGGCCTCGGACTCGTCAGTTCCACGGTGATGTAATTCGACGCCATCGCTTCACCATTGCCCAGTGTTACCACCGACAACGTGCGCCCCACCATCCGCCGACGAAACGCCTCATTCTTAGCGACCGCCAGCTGCTTCAGCACCCGACCCCGCTCCTTGCGCTTCGCCCATGGCACATGATCAAGCGCCTCAGCCGCGGGCGTCCCTGGCCTCTCCGAATAAGGAAAGATGTGCAGATACGTAAACGGAAGCTCTTCCACCAGCGCGCGAGTCTGCTCGAACTCCGCATCCGTCTCGCCAGGAAAGCCCGTCATCACATCCGCCCCAATCCCCGCATCCGGCATCAGCTCCCGAGCCAGCCGCACTCGACTCACATAGTGATGCGGCCTGTACTTACGATGCATCCGCCGCAGTACCGTGTCCGACCCGGATTGCAGCGGAGCATGCATATGCTTCGCAATCCGCGGCGAGTCCGCCATCAGATGCAGCAAATCGTCCGACCAGTCCATCGGCTCCACCGAACTCAGCCGCAGACGCTGCACATCGGTCTCATTCAGCAAAATCCGAATCAGGTCCGCGAGCCGCATCCGCAACCCCGCTTCCCGGCCCCACCGCCCCAGGTTGATCCCCGTCAGCACCACTTCCGGATAACCCGCCGCACTCAAATCCCGTACCTGAGCCACAACGTGCTCCACCCGGGCACTCCGGCTGTTCCCCCGGACATAGGGAATAATGCAGAAGGAGCACCGGTTCGGACACCCGTCCTGAATCTTCAAATTCGGCCGCGACCGGCCCCCCGCCGCGCCTTCCACCGGAGTCGCCAGAAACTCGCCCGCCTCGAAAATATCGCCGACATGCACCTCGCCGTGATACGGCGCCACCAGCAGTTCGGCGATCTTCGTCTTGTGCGAATTCCCCACCACCATCGACACGCCGGGCAGGTCGATCAGCTCCTGTGGAGCCCGTTGCGCATAGCACCCCGTAATCACGATCTGCGCCTCGGGGTTCTCCCGATTCACCCGCCGCACAATCTGACGCAGCTCATCGTCAGCCGTAGCCGTCACCGTGCACGTGTTCAAAATCACAAACTCGGCCGACTTGTGATCCGCTACCTCCTCCATCCCATTCCGCGACAGCAGCGACTTGATCGCCGCGCCATCGGCCTGAGAGGACCGGCAGCCGAAATTAGTGACGTGAAACCGCATTCCCTTCATTATCGTGCGACCGCAGCGGCACGCCCTCACCAGTAATCAAACGCGCCCCACGGTTATATGTGAAGTAATTAAATCCCCACCGTATAAACACGATCAGCCGGTTTTGAAATCCCACCAGAAACATTAGGTGGATAAACAACCACGACAGCCACGCAATCGCCCCCGCCAGATGCACCTTGCCAAACTGCGCCACCGCCGACGCCCGCCCAATCACCGCCAGCGTGCCCTTGTCCCAGTACTCGAACGGCTTCGTCTCGCGACCCAGAATCCGCCGGGCCACGTAACTACCCATCTGCATCGCGACAGGCGCCACGCCCGGCAGCGGTTTGCCAGACGCGTCCACCGCATACGCCAGATCGCCAATCACGTAGATCTCCGGATGGCCCGGCAGCGCACAGTTGGCGTCTACCGCCACCCGTCCCCCACGGGCCAGCGGCACACCCGCACTCGCGGCCAGCTTCGCTCCCAGCTCCGACCCCGCCACCCCAGCCGCCCACAGCACCGTACGCGCGTGGATCCGCTCAGAACCCGTGGCCGACTGGAACGTCACGCCCGAATCGTCCACCGCCGTCACCTTCACGTTCAGCAAAGACCGCACACCCAGCGCAATCAGCGCCTTCTCAGCGGCCGCCGACAAGTCCGGCGCGAACGGCCCCAGTACCCGGTCTGAATTATCCAGCAGCAGTATCCGGGCCTGCTCCGGCTGGACATGCCGAAAATCGCCCTTCAGCGTGTCATTAGCGATCTCGCCCAGCGCCCCCGCCAGCTCCACACCCGTGGGCCCCGCGCCAACGACGACAAAAGTCAGCCACGCCCGATGCTCCTCCGGGTCCGTGGTCCGCTCCGCCGCTTCAAACGCATACAGAATCCGATGCCGCATCTTCGTGGCATCTTCCAGCGACTTCAACCCGGTCGCATACTCCGCCCACGAATCATTGCCAAAGTAGTAGTTGCGAGCCCCTGTCGAAACAATCAGCTCGTCATACGGTTCCGCCGCGCCGTCTTCCAGAATCACCCGGCGTCCCGCGACATCCACGTCGACGGCCTCAGCCATCAAAACTCGAATATTACGGTGACGGCTGAGAATTGCCCGTAAAGGAAATGCCACGTCAGCCGGCGATAACTCCCCAGTCGCAACCTGGTATAACAGCGGTTGAAACAAATGGAAATTACGACGGTCAATCAAAGTGACCTGAACGTCTTTTCCGGCCAGGTGGTTAGCGGCATACAATCCGCCAAACCCGCCGCCGAGAATGACAACTCGCTTAGGCATACCCTATCTTATCCAGTGCCAAAGGGGGGCAGCTCCCCAGTTCCCGCCTGCCCTCAAGCCCGAGCCGGCTCCATCCCAAACTTCCGCAGTATCAAAAACTCCGACAAATTCTCCCGAGTCAGCAGCCCAACCAGCCGCTCCCCGTCCATCACCAGCGCGCAGCTGGTCCCAGCCATCACCGGCAGCACTTCCTCCAGCTCATCCATCGGACCAACCCGCGGATATTCCCGATCCATAATCCCCGCAACATAAGCATCCGGTCCGGCCTCCGCCATCCCACGAAGCAGCGCCGTCCGACCCAGCAGCCCCATCACCTGACCTCCCATCACCACCGGGAAATCATGCTGCGACGTCGCCAGCAGCAAATTTGCCGCCTCCCGAATCGTGTTCCCATGCTCCAGCGTCCGGTAGTCCGTGATCATCGCGTCCCGCACCGGAACCCCGTGCGTCAGCGTCCGACCCTCCACCGCCGCCGTCTCCTGCGTCGCCCCCAGATACACAAACAGCGCCACAAAAATCAGCATGAACTGACCCGAAACCAGCCCGCCAAGCGCCATCAAAATCGCCAGCGCCCGACCCGCCGTCGCAGCACGCCGAGTCGCCACTTCTTCCGGCGAAAACTTTGACAGAACCGACCGCAACACGCGACCGCCATCCATCGGAAACGCCGGGATCATATTGAAGGCCGCCAGAATCAGATTCCCCGTGGCGATCCGCATCAGCAAATCGTTCGGCGCGACCCTCATCACACCCCACAACGCCGCCGCGATCACCACATTCACCGCCGGCCCGGCGAGCGCGATCCACAGCTCCTCCGCCGGACGAGGATTCCGCTCCAGCCGAGCCACCCCGCCAATCGGATACAGCGTAATATCCACCGTCCGAATCCCAAATCGCCGAGCCGTCACCGCATGCCCCAGCTCATGCAACAGCACCGACGCAAACAACATCAGAATGTAAACGCTGTTGAGAATCGCCGGCGTGCCACCCTGCACTCCCGAGACAATCAGGAACACTGCCAGCAACACAAATGTGAAATGTAGCCGCACCGCGACCCCCAAAATACGAACAACACCACGCTGTTCCGCCGGTGGACCGGATTGCTGCTGCTTCGTCTGCGGGCTCATCGTCTGACTCCTGTCTGGAAGGTTCTCCGTGAAAAGGGATGCGCCCCGCACAGAAAGGTTGCGTGCCCTCGCCTTTAAAGGACCTGGAACTAAGTCACCGGTTCGTGTAAGTCGTTTGTAGCGAAGCGTACGTAGTTGGGCCGATCCGCCGCGCTTTGATGCCGGTAGCACCGCAAAATCTGTCCGTGAAACAGCAGGAAAATTCCCGGCATCTGGAATGGATCGGTCGACGGGTACCCCGCCCCGTGCCCGTCCAGCAGCCCCGCATGCAAACCCCGCCACCAGACCTTCGGCCCCAGCAGCATCCGCAAATCACCGCGCCGCAGCCCGAAAGCCCGATACAACGTGCGGTGTGGATCGCTAATCTGAGCCACTCCGTCCAGCCCGTACTTCGCAAAGAACTCCCGCCCAAACTGCGGCTCGCCCATATGCACCAGCACAATCTGAACCCCGGCTTCTTCCAGATCCACGCGTTGCTTGCCCAGATCCGCCAGCGCCTCCCGGCAGAACGTGCACCCCGCATGTCGCAGAAACACCATCAGTACCGGCGACACGCCCGAAAGCTGATGCAGCGACACGCCCTCGTGTACCCGGGTCCGCAGAGCAAACGACAGCACTTCCGGCGGAGCCTGCCGGATCTGGCCCAGATGATTCTCGTAAGCGGCGCGCAGGATTAGCGCGAACGGCACGATCCACACCGCGTCGTTCACCACCACCATCCACGAAAACGACCACGGAAGGTGCCCCGTGCTCGCCGCCCGCCAAAATACCAATGGCCCGAACACCTTCCCGAGAAACCCGATCAGAACCAGAGGCCAGTGCCGAACCGGATTCGTGGCCGCAATGCCATATCCCACGCCGCCAATCGCTACCGCGATCCCGAAGTTCTGCCACGCCTCGGGCCACGCCGGAGGCTCCGCCCCAACCAGCCGGAAAGCCGCCTCCGGAAACACCACAACCCACAGCCCCCACAAAAGATCGTAGAGAGCGGCGGCGCACAGAACGGGGCGCATCCAGCTGTTAGGTTTCGCTTCCATCGGCTCTTAGCGGTTCGATGTTAGCAAGCTTCGCCCCGCGCTATTTATGTTGTCACGAAGCGTACCCCAGACTACTGGATTTCCATGAGACGCTCCGGCATGTCCGCCAGAATAAACCTAAAAACGGCAGTTAACCGGTAGTTGGGGCGAGCCGGGGAGTGCTGCCCAGTATGGTTCCGCGGAGGAAATACTGGAATGCAGCGCTTGGAATCGGCTCCATTTGGCAGTCAATGTCAACTGCTCCGCAACGGCCTTCGTTTTGATTTGATGGAGTAATCCACTGACTTTTTCCAGTGCTTTGGCGATCAATGCGGCCATGGAATGGGTGCTGGTCACTTCGACCGTTGTCTGGTTGGCGTGCCTGGTCAT
>JAWXCM010000349.1:0-5030 GCA_034408745.1 Bryobacteraceae bacterium | reverse complement strand
GTCGGGGTGGCCGTCGACGAAGATGGCGTGGGGGCAGAGGCGGGCGGCGGTTCGCAGAGGCATGGCGGAGTGGACGCCGAACTTGCGGGCCGCGTAGGAAGCGGCGGAGACGACGCCGCGCTGGTCGGCTTGACCGCCGACTACTACGGGTTTCCCCTTCAGGTCGGGATTGAAGAGCTCTTCGACGGAGACGAAGAAGGCGTCCATGTCCACGTGGAATACCGTACGGACGTGGTCGCTGGCGGCGGGCATGCTGCTATTTTCGCCTGGTTTTTGCCTCAGCGGATATCGACGAGGATGGAGAGGTAGGACGACCATCGGAGGATGGCCGGAATCGGATCGGCGCCGCTGCGCCGGAGGTGCAGGACGGTGTCAGGCCGGTTGTAATTGACGAAAAAGTAAGCTGCCGGCCGTTGTTGGCCGAGGAGTGTGGACGGGATTCGAACTTCGCCTGCCTGAGCCCGAACCGTGCATCTGATGGTACCGAGGTCGATGGTCAGGGTGTCGGTCGGTAACATGCCCAAGGTGTCCCACTGCGGGCTGAAATCGCGAGTGCGGTCGATGGAGCGGAGCGATTTGGGATTGCGGAAGCGGATGGGGCCAGGGATCTCGGCGTCGACACGAAACGGCTCGAGGCCTGGAACGCCCGGCGTCGAGAAGGTCCACTTGCCGGGTGTGAAGAACGGAGCCGGGAGTTCGTCGAGGTAGTGCGCGGTGCTGGCTGTTGGCCCGGTCAGGTGGTAGTTCAGCAGGTCTCGATGTCTTGGATTGCCGATCAGGTTTAGGGTCTTGTCGGGGCCTTCAAGGCGGATGGTGTCTCCGAGGCTCGGGACGGGCGGGCTCGGTGGCAGGTTGCGGCCGATCGGGTCGTAGATGGCAATGCCTGCTGGAATGTGGGCTTCAGTGATGGAGCACTGGCCCGAGGCTTCGGGCTGCGTCACATTACGGGTCATGTAGGCGATCTCTGCGGGACCACTGGTTTCTCACGTCAACGCCTGCCGTTTCCTGGCGCTCGATTAGCTCAAGAGGGTCGAAAGTGACAGGGTCGTACAGGCGGGCCGTGTAGTTGGAGAGAACAAATGATGCGACCGGAATTGGTTCATCTCGATCCAGCGTGGCGAGCTGATCGGAAGTGAGGTTTAGAGGATGGCGGCAGGGATCGCCTGTGGTCGAGGTCGGAAGCGTGCCGCTGGGGACGGCGGTGCCTCGGACTGTGAGTTCGACGCCGGTGAAACATGTATCGGGCAGTGTGGCTCCTGGGGGAACGCGCAAGTTGTACTGGTCGACTCCCCTGAGATGGGGGACGGCTCCGGCGTAGAGGACGTCGAGGGTGCGTGTCCCGATGCGAGCTCGCACTTCGGCGGCAGAGGCGTTACCGAGGCCCGTTCCCCAGACGGTGAAGGTATCGCCCGGATGGATTGGTTCACGGAATTTCGGTGGTTCGGGTGTGCCGCGGATTACCTGAGCGTCGAGCGTCTCGGCCAGCAGGTCGACGTAGAGTGCCGGCGCGGTGGGGACGATGTCTACAGTGCCGGTGGCGACGTAATCGTCGACCTGGAGGGTCACTGTAGCAGGACCGTGCTGGACGCTGTTCGGAACGTAAAACTGGCCGGAAAGAAGCCCCGCCATGTTGGTCTCGAGCGGGATCTCAAGACCGGTTTCCTGGCGTAGTGTGAGTTTCGGTTGACCGGACGGGAAGGGGTATGGGACGGGGCTGCGAAAAGTGACCGAGTACCCCGCAAGGGATCCGGGAGCGACTTTGCCGCGAATCGACAAGGATGCCTCGTTTCCGATGTTGAGCGTAAAGCTCTGCTGTTGGGCGAGGACCGTCGACGCGGTTATCGCACAAATCCACACGATACGCGGGATCACTTCTTTTACTTTGGCATTTAACGCAGCGCGACGGGAATTATTGCGTATGACGACCAGTCGACGAAGGCCGGAACTGGGTCGGCGTTGCGGCGTGGGAGTTGGAGGTTGGTTCGCGGGCGGAGGTAGCCGAACGAGAGCATCGGGCTGCGCTGTCCGTTGACTTCGGCTGCGGGGTGTTGTTGGAGCAGGCTGGACGGGATGGTGAGGGTGCCGTCGAGGGCTCGGACGGAGCAGGTCAGGAAGATCGGGGTGGTTTCGGTGAGGCTGATGAGGCCGATGTTGATGACGTCGTCGGGTCGTATCCAGGCGGTGTCCCAGTCGAGAGTAAGGTCGCGGCTGCGATCTATGGTGCGGAGCGATTCCGGGTTGCGTAGGCGGATGGGGCCTGGGATTTCGGTCTCGATACGGAATGGTTGCAACGAGTCGCCGGCCGCGCCTGAGAACGTGTACTTGCCGGGTGTCCAGACCGAAGCAGGGAGTTGGTCGAAGTACTGAACCGGGTCCGCAACGGGCACGTTCGTGGTGTAGGTCGTGCTGCCGTACCAGGGGTGAGGCGGAGGCAACGTGAGGTCCCACGACCCGGCGGGGCCGTCGAGCCGAATCTTGTCGCCGAAGGTTGGAGGTGGTTCCGCCTGTTGGCCTCCACCGCCGATGAAGCCTTGTGTTCCGCCGGATGTTTCGATTGCGCAGGCCGCGGTGGTTTGCGCGCGTGCCGTGCTGGAGAGCGCGAGTTGGCCCGCGCCGACGTTCAGAATAGATGCGCTTGCTTCTTCACGCCGTTGGATGCGGGGTAAAGTCGACGCCTGCATCTTCTCTCGATGCCGGGGACACGAATGTGGAGAGCGTGAATGAGGCCATCGGGATCTGGCCGCCCTGATCGAGGGTTGTAAGTTGCGCGGTGGTCAGGTTTAGCGGGTGACGACACGGGCCTGTTGCTGCGTTCCCGGTGGGGATGTAGCCGCTGGGTGTCGCGGCGCCGCGCACCTTGAAATTTAGACGGGCGTAGCAGGTGTCGGGAAGCTGGGCGCCTGTCGGAATTGCGAGGTTGTATTGGTCGAGGCCTCGGTACTGGGCGGAGTGGCCGACGTAGAGGACTTGCAGGGGCTGCGTGCCGATGGACGCTTCTATCTCGCCGGAGGTCGCGTTGCCTAACCCCGTGCCCCAGACTGTGATGACGTCTCCGGGTCGGGCTGGCCGGGTGAGCTGGACGGGACTGGCTGTGGGCGCGAGTTGGGCGGTCAGGACGCGGCTGAAATCGACCGTATAGAATGCGGCCGCGGAGGCGACGATATCGACATCGGTACTGATGCGGAAGGTGTCGGATTTCAGCGTGATGGTGGCGGGTCCGATTGCAGCATTCTCGGGGATGTAGAACTTCCCGGACAGTGCGGTGCCGTCCTGCAGGTCGAGCGGGATTTCGGGACCGGTGCCCTGGCGCAGCGTCAGCGTGGGTGTTTCGAAGGGCAGGTTCGGCGGGAATTCCTGGAAGGCGATGGAGTACTGGGCGAGGGAACCGGGCGCGATTTTGCCAGATGGCGCAAAGCCGGCCGCATTCCCGATCCAGAGACGGTCGCCCTGTTGCGCACTGACGGTTGACAGGGTCAGCGCAAAAATCCACGCAATTCTATGGATCACGTTTCTATTTTCGCGCAAATGACTCGGGGAATTCCGGCGAGGTCGGGAATTACTGTGATGTTGTCAGTGGGCAGCATGTTTTTTACGGGGTCGAGGGAGGTGTGGCCGAGCTCGAGGCAGAGCCAGCCACCGGGCTTGAGGACTCGGGCGGCGTCGGCGATGAGACGCCGGTAGATGGCGTTGCCGGATTCGGGGGCGAAGAGGGCGACGTGCGGCTCGTGGTCTCGGACTTCGGGGGCGAGGGTTGGCGCGTCGGCGGGGTCGATGTACGGCGGGTTGGAGACGAGGAGATCGAGGCTGGCAGGTGCGATGGCTTCGGTCAGGTCCGTGAGAATGAAGTGGACTGGGGCGCTGTGCGTTGTCGCGTTACGGCGCGCGGTTTGCAGGGCTGCGAGGGAGATGTCGGTGGCGAAGACCGTGGTGTTTGGGGCTTCCAGCGCGAGGGTGATGGCGATGGCTCCGCTGCCTGTGCCGATGTCGGCGATGCGGGCTCCTTTTTGGATACGGTCGAGGGCGGCGGCTACCAGGTGCTCGGTCTCCGGACGAGGGATCAGGACGTCGGGCGTGACGCGGAAGTCGCGGCCGTAGAACTCCTGACGCTTCGTGATGTACTGCGTCGGCGTGCCCTTCAGCCGCTGGTGAAGATAGCGACCGAAATGCAACCACTCCACTTCACGCAGCTCCTGTTCAGGGTGCGCAAATAAGTACACGCGGTCGACACGGCAGGCGTGGGCGAGCAGCACTTCTGCTGTGAGGCGCGGCACTGGCAAACCGGCATCGCTGAGGATGCGGGTGCCTTGTTCGAGCGCGGTCCGGAGGGTCAATTCACCGAATGGCCAGCGGCTTCCTGCTGCATCTTCTCAGCCTGGAAGTGCGTGGTGACGGCGTCGATAATCGGGTCGAGTCCACCTTCCAGAATCTGCACCAACTGGTACAGCGTCAGGCCGATGCGGTGGTCGGAGACCCGGTTTTCCTTGAAATTGTAGGTGCGGATTTTCTCGCTGCGGTCGCCGCTGCCGATCTGGCCTTTGCGGTCGGCGCTCATTTCCGCACGCTGCTTTTCCAGTTCGATTTCGTACAGTCGGGCGCGCAGAACGCGCTCGGCTTTGGCGCGATTCTTGATCTGCGACTTTTCGTCCTGGCAGGAGACTACGAGCCCCGTCGGCATGTGCGTGAGGCGCACGGCCGAGTAGGTGGTGTTCACCGACTGGCCGCCCGGACCGGACGAGCAAAAGGTGTCGGTACGGACGTCCTTGGGGTCGATCTTGATGTCGATTTCGTCGGCTTCGGGCATCACAGCGACGGTCACCGTGGAGGTGTGGATGCGGCCCTGCGTTTCAGTGGACGGCACGCGCTGCACGCGATGCACGCCGCTCTCGTACTTCAGGAAGCTGTAGACCTTCTGGCCCGACACAGTGGCGATGACTTCGTTCATGCCGCCGACCTCGGAGATGCTCTGCTCGACGAGCTCCACCTTCCAGCGGCGCGATTCGGCGAAGCGGAGGTACATGCGGAACAGCTCG
>JAWXCM010000348.1:0-14410 GCA_034408745.1 Bryobacteraceae bacterium | reverse complement strand
TTACTGGCTTCGAACCCCCGAGATCGCGCCCACGCCGGAACTCCAGCAGTCCGTCCGCGAGGGCGTCTCGCAGATCCACGAGTTCGTCCACCAGGTCCAGGCGGAAGGCAAATTCACAGACGTGCTCTGCATCGGAATCGGTGGCTCGGCCCTGGGCCCCATGTTCGTGGCCGACGCGCTTGGCGAGCCAGGCCTCGACCCCATGACCCCGCACTTCATCGACAACACCGACCCCGACGGCATCGGCCGCGTCATGGCTCCGCTCATCCACAAGCTGGAAAACACGCTCTGCATCGTCACCAGCAAAAGCGGCGGCACCCCCGAAACCCGCAACGGCATGCTGATCGTCGCGGGCATCTACCGCGACGCCGGACTCGATTTCGCGAAACACGCGGTCGCCGTCACCATGCCTGGTTCCAGGCTCGACAAACAGGCGGTGAGTGAGGGCTGGCTGCGGCGATTCGAAATGCTCGACTGGGTGGGCGGCCGTACCAGTGTCCTCTCCGCTGTAGGCCTCCTGCCGGCCGCGCTGCAGGGCATCGATATCGACGCCTTGCTCGAGGGCGCCTCCGCCTGCGACGCAGTCACGCGCAGCACCGAAACCAGGAACAACCCAGCCGCCCTCCTCGCCGCCATGTGGTTCAGCGCCACGCGCGGCAAAGGCGAAAAGGACATGGTCGTGCTGCCCTACAAGGACCGGCTCCTGCTCTTCAGCCGCTACCTCCAGCAGCTCGTCATGGAGTCCCTCGGCAAGGAACTCGACCTCAACGGGCAGCGCGTGGAACAGGGAATCGCCGTCTACGGAAACAAAGGATCCACTGACCAGCACGCCTACGTCCAGCAGTTGCGCGAAGGCGTCAACAACTTCTTCGCCACCTTTGTGCGAGTGCTGGAAGTCGGCTCCGATCAGATGGAGGTAGAGCCGGGCGTGACCGCGGGCGATTATCTCAACGGCTTTCTGCTCGGCACCCGCGAGGCCCTTTACGCCAATGGCAGGGAGTCGATGACCATCACCATAGACCGTGTCGATGCGTTCCGCGTAGGCGTGCTCATCGCGCTGTTCGAACGCGCAGTCGGCTTTTATGCGTCGCTGGTCAACATCAACGCCTATCACCAGCCCGGCGTCGAAGCGGGCAAGAAGGCCGCGGCGACCGTGCTGGATTTGCAGATGCGCGTGGCAGCCGCACTCACTGCCCAGCCAAAGACCGTCGAGGCGATCGCCGGCGCAGCGGGAGCGCCGGATGCCGTCGAGACCGTGCTGCACCTGCTCGAACACCTGGCAGCGAACGGCCGCGCGGCCCGCACAGAGAACGGATTCGCGCTATTTGGCGGGTAGATCCCGCACCTTTACGTTGCGGAACCAGACCTCGTCGCCGTGATGCTGCAGCGCAATCGTGCCGACCGGTTTGGCATCCACCAGCCAGTCTTTAATCGCCGGAGCGGGGCCCCAGCGCTTTTTGGCCCCCTCTGCAACGCGGCTGTCTTTCAGCGAGCCTTGCAGCACCAACACGCCATTCAGCCAGTGCTCAAAGTGGTCCTTCTTCACAATCAGCCGGCTGGTGTTCCACTCACCCGGGGTCTTCGCAGCCGTGCGAGTCGCCGGGATGAAGGAATACAGAGCGCCCGTCCGGTGGCTGACGTCCTTTTTACCGTCGGGGTGCCCTTCATCGTCTAAAAGCTGGAACTCGAAACCAACGGTGTACACCTGAGCTGTGCCGCCGGTGTAGGTCTTGCGATTCGAAACGTGCTCAATCAGCTCCCGGCCCATCATGCGTTCAAACGTGGCCGCCGGAACCTTCTCTTCTTCCAGGAAAATCTCTTTCTGAATACGGTACTTCAGCCCCGTATTGCCCTTTGCCTGAATCCTCCAGTCGAACTTCAAATCGAAGTTGGCGAAGGTCTTTTCCGTGATTAGGTCTTCGCTGAACTTGTTCCCGCCGGACTTGTCCCCGCTGGACTTGTCCCCGCTGGACTTGTCCCCGCTGGACTTGTCCCCTTTTACGACAGTCTTAAGAGTCCCGTCCTCAATCGCCCAGGCGTTGTTCGGGACGTCTTTCTTCGCCGGATCCTTCCAGTTTGTGAAGGTCTTACCGTCAAACAGAAGCCGGAACCCTTCCCGCCGTTCCTCCGGAGTGAGCGTATTCAGGTCGGCCGCGGGCAGCGTGGCAGCAAGCAGGAGCAAGGCAACAAGGCGCATTGACTATCGGTATGCTCCACCCCGCGTTTGAACGCACGGTGACATCCCCACCCCCACCCGCAATACGGTTGATCCACCGAATTTCCGGTGCTACTATGGGGCTGAAACGTGGATGGATTTAGGTTTCGGTGCCCGCCGAAGCCAGGCTAATTGCGACCACGTAAAAAAATAGCTAAAGGTGAGTCGGTCTCCGAGAACTTTTAACCCTGTGATCGTCTCGGTCCAGGTTTTTTCATTCCCAGACCCCGAATCGCCCACCAGTTGGAGGATTTGTGAGCGTCTGGTCGAATATTCCTGCGTCCCCAGTACTGAGCGGCTCCGATGGCGAGCTCGTCTCCGTGCGCGTCAGCGTCGAACCGCGTGCCCTCGAGGATTTACTCGAGTGCCTCAGTTCTGTCTCTTTCCCTGTCAATCCGGAGATCCGGCACGGCGTTCCCACCGTGGTCGAATTCCCGGCCTGGGGAGCTCGCCTGTATGAGGTTCGCGATGCCCTGCGCTCATTCGGCTTTGAGGCCAGCGCCATGCAGGTGCAGCCGATGCTCGCGGCTATCGGCTAATACTCGCGCACGCCCATCTTTCGCAGCATCGTGATCGCCGGACACCAGTTAGTAAATGCCGACTGGAACAGGTTCAGCCCCACGAACGCTGTGAACAGGAACCAGCCTGGGTGAACGTAGTAACCCAGCCCAAGGCTGAGCATCACGAAGAATCCGGACAGCAGTCTAAGCCACTGATGGAGCGTCATACTTTGAGGCCTCCTTGTCGCCTCCACGATTGTGAATCAGGTAATAAACAACAGGCACGGTGAGCCGGGAGAGCGACAGTGAGGCGACTTCTCCTGCCATCAATGCCACAGCAAGTCCCTGGAATATCGGGTCGAATAATATAACGGCGCTGCCCACCACAACAGCCGCCGCGGTCAGCATCATGGGCCGGAATCGCACGGCTCCGGCGTCCACTACGGCTTCCCGCAGCGGCATACCCTCTTTCAGCCGGAGTTCGATAAAGTCCACAAGGATGATCGAGTTCCGGACCACAATGCCCGCTCCCGCCATAAAGCCAATCATCGACGTCGCCGTGAAGAACGCCCCCAAAAGCCCGTGCGCAGGAAGAATACCAACCAGCGAGAACGGGATCGCGGCCATAATCACGATCGGCGTAATAAAGGAGCTGAACCAGCCCACCATCAGGATATAAATCAGCACCAGCACCACCGCAAACGCGAGCCCCAGATCGCGAAACACCTCATAAGTGATGTGCCACTCGCCGTCCCACTTCATCGCATATTTGCCATCGTCGAACGGCTGGCTCGCCGTATATTGCGTGATTTCATACCCCCCGGGCATGGCGATCTTCGCGATCTTCGGGCCAACGGCCAGAATTGCGTAGACCGGAGCCTCCATCGCCCCCGCCACATCCGCCGTCACATACGTCACCGGCATCAGGTTTTTGTGATAGATACTCCGATTTTCCAGAGTATTTTCCGTGCGCGTGAGTTCGCCCAGACTGACAATGGCGCCGGTCCGGCTACGCAGTCCGAGCCCCCGAATCCGGCTCAGGTCCGACCGCGCCGCCCGGTCCAGCCGCACCGTAATCGCCTGGTCCTCGGCAGCCTGCTCCACATGCAGCAGCCCCGCCGGAACACCGCGCGTCGACACCTGCAGCGTCTGCACAATCTGATCCTGCGTGATCCCGTGCAGCGCCGCTTTCTCGCGGTCAATCACCAGCGTCTGCCTCTGCTGGTCGTCCTCCACATACCAGTCCGCGTCCACAACTCCGTCCGTGGTTTCGAAAATGCGCTTGATTTCCGAAGCAATTCTGTGGCGGCCGGCGTCGTCCGGTCCATACACCTCGGCCACCAGCGTTTGTAGCACAGGCGGACCCGGCGGAACCTCCGACACCTTGACGTTCGCGTTCACACTGCGCGCCAGTGGGAGGATCCGGGCTCGCACCGCCTTCGCAATCTCATGGCTTGACGTCTTGCGTTCGTGCTTGTCGACTAAATTCACCTGAATATCGGCCGAATTCGGCGCGCTGCGCAAATAATAGTGGCGCACCAGTCCGTTGAAATTGTACGGAGAAGCCGTTCCCACATAGGTCTGCAGGTTGACCACTTCGGGCTGCTTCTGCACCGCTTCGGCCAGCAGTTTTGTGGCGCGCGCGGTCTCGGCCAGCGGAGTCCCTTCCGGCATGTCGATGATCACCTGGAACTCGCTCTTGTTGTCGAACGGCAGCATCTTCACCTGCACAAACTGGATGTACACCAGGGAGCAGGAAGCCAGCAGCAGAACACCCACCAGTCCCACGAACCCAAGCTGCCGAATCCGTGTCGCCAGCACGTGGTCCATAAAGCGCCGGTACAGCAGCGTGAGCCGGTCTTCCTTCACTTCATGCGCCTGGCCGTCCCGCTTCAGCAGTCGAATGGCGGCCCACGGCGTCACCACAAAGGCCACGATGAGAGAGAAGAACATGGCGGAGGAAGCACCCACCGGAATGGGGCGCATGTACGGCCCCATCAGCCCGCCCACAAAGGCCATCGGCATGATCGCTGCGATTACCGTCAGCGTGGCCAGAATCGTGGGATTGCCCACTTCGTCCACAGCTTCAGCCGCGATCTCAGCCGCGGGCCGTCCCGCATTGCCCGGCTCGCGCCAGTGCCGCACAATGTTCTCCACCACCACAATCGCGTCGTCTACCAGAATGCCGATCGAGAAGATCAGAGCGAACAGCGTGATTCGGTTCAGCGTGTAGCCGTACAGGTAAAACACCGCCAGCGTCAGCGCCAGCGTAACCGGAATCGCCAGAAACACGATCCACGATTCGCGGAAACCCAGCACCAGCCAGATCAGCACGCTCACCGACAGCACCGCAATACTCATGTGGAACAGCAGTTCGTTCGACTTCTCAGCCGCGGTCTTGCCGTAGTGGCGCGTAATCGCCATCTCCACACCGGCGGGCACCAGCCCCGGCTTAGCCAGCTCCACACGATTCAGCACAGCCTTGCTGACATCAATCGCGTTGGTCCCTTTCCGCTTGGCCACCGAGATCGTCACAGCGGGACGAAAGCTCTTTCCGTCGGAGAACTCCACCAGTTGCGACGGCTCCTCGCCCTCATCGCGCACCGTAGCGATGTCGCGGAGGTAAACAGCCTTGCCGTTGGGAGCCGCAGCCACAATGCCGCCCACATCGTCAGCCGAGCGCAGGAACTGACCCGCTTCCAGAATGATCTCCCGCCCCTGCCCGGTATAACGGCCTGCTTCGCCGCGGTGGTTCGCCGTGGAGATCGCGCCCATCACCTCCAGCGCAGTAACGCCGCGCGCCGCCATGCGCTGGTCATCCAGCGTCACGCGAAGCTCTCTCCGCTGCCCGCCCAGGATCCGCACCTCGCTCACATCGGAGACTTGCTTGATCAGGTCGTGTAGCTTCGCCGCCACCTGACGCAACTCGTAGCCCGAGTAGCGGTTGCTGCTCAGCGTCAGTGCCAGCACCGGCACGTCGTCAATCGAACGCAGTTTCACCACCGGTGGATACACGCCCTGCGGGATCAGGTCCATGTGCCCCTGGATCTTCTGGTTCAGGCGCACAATCGAGCGCTCTTCGTCCTCCCCCACCTTGAAACGCACAATCACCAGCGCGCCGCCCGGCGATGACGTCGAGTACACATACTCAACGCCGGTGATCTCCCAGATCAGTTTTTCCAGTGGCCGCGTGACCCGCTGTTCCACCTCACGCGGCGTCGCGCCCGGAAAGGCCACAAAGACGTCCGCCATCGGCACCACAATCTGTGGTTCTTCCTCGCGCGGCAGCATCACCACGGAGAACGCGCCCAGCAGGACGCTGGCAATGATAAACAGAGGCGTCAGCGGCGAATCGATCCACCATCGGGCAATGCGGCCGGAGATACCGAGCGACTTCACGGGCGGACCTCAATGCGGGCGCCGTCCACCAGGTCGTCCGACACCGGTGACACAACGCTCTCGCCTGCTTTCAGACCGCTCAGAACCTCCATCCGGTCACCCGCGCGCGCCCCGGCAGTGATCAGCCGGCTGCGTGCCGACCCGGAATCATGGACAAACACCATCTGCAACTGACCGCGCTCTCGAACCGCGGCCTTCGGCACCGCCACCACTGGCCTCGATTTACCCGCGATGCTGACCCGCGCAAACTGCCCGGACCGTATGCCCGCCCGAGCCGGAACCGGGATCTTGATATCTACAGTGCGCGACTGCGGATCGGCCGCCGGAACCAGTTCGCTCACCTTCGCCTCTACCGGATCGGCGCCCGTATCGAACTGGATTCGCGCGCTCGTTCCCCGCGACACGTCTCTCAGCCGCGTTTCGTCCAGCGGAGCAATCACCTCATATCCCGCGCTGCTCTGCTCGATTCGGAACAGCAGCATGCCGGGAGCGGCAAGCACTCCTGGTTCGGCGCGGCGCTCCGTGATCACGCCCGCGAAAGGAGCTTTCAGAGTCGCCCATGCCAGCGACACCTTCGCCGACTCCACGCCCTCGCGAGCCCGGCGAATACGGCTGTCCAGTTGACGTCTTCGAGCCTCGGCCATCTTCACGTTCGCGTCTGCCCCTCGATGCTTCGCCCGCACCTCGTCCAACTCCTGCTGGGAGATGCTGCGCTTGCTGAACAGGTCCTCCATCCGCTTCAGGGTGGAGTTTGCAAGGTCCAGTTGCGCCTGTGCGCCGGCCAGACCCTGATCCGCTTCCGGGATCGCGCTTTCGGCCTCGGCCACCGCCGCCTGAGCCGACCGTATTCCGCTCTCCACTTCCTGCGCGTCCAGCACGGCCAGCACCTGCCCGGATGCGACCGTGTCGCCCTGACGGACCCGAACCTCGCGAATCCACGCCGGTGCGCGGCTCGACAACTGAGATTCCACGCGAGCCCGGACTGTTCCGGTCAACTCGATGGTCTCGGGCCAGTCCTCCTGCGTGGCTTTCGCCAGCGTCGCCTTTACCGTCGGAGGAGCCGCCGCTTCCGCCTTTTCTTTGTGGGAACCGGAGCACCCGGCCAGCCAGAGAACAGGAATCAACCCAAAAAAGATACTGCGGTTCATTGATACACCTCGGAGTCGGGGTTCAGGCGGCCGGAGGCCAGTTCCATCGCGATGGCGGCCAGACGAACGTCGTGGACTGCCTGGTGTTGCGCCAGCTTCGCGTTCGTCAGCGCGGTTTCATGCCGTAGAAGGTCGGCTGCCGTGGCAAGTCCGGCGCTGAATCGGTTGCGCGCGATCCGTACCACTTCCTCGGCCATCGCAACCGCGCCGCCGACCGCTTGAAGCCTCCCGGCCGCGGAGGTATACTCAATGTGGGAGCGTGTAGCGTCTAGTGCCACCGCTCTGGTCGTAGCTTCCAGTCGCGAGGCACTCGCCAGCCGGTTCAGTTTCTCCTCCGCCAGGGCGTGCTGGTCCCGAAACCCGTTGAAGAAGTCCCAGCGGAGAGTCGCACCGGCAAACCACATGCCTGCGCCCTGCGAAAACGGGCGGCCTCGATTGGCTTCGAACGAACCCAGCGCAATCAGCTGGGGCCAAAAAGCAAAAGTGCGCGAACGAACCCGAGCCTCGGCTGTAAGTAGACTTGTTTTCGCCTGTGAAATCTCGGGACGTGCCGCGAAATCAGCAACTTGCGAAGAGAGGGGCGAAACTGCAAACGAACCCGGGGATGAACCCGGGAAAGGTACTTCCACGGGCGTATCCAGCGGCACCCCAATGGCTTCGTTTAGTAAAAACGCCGCCAGTTTGCTCTGCTCCCGCCACCGCACCTGAGCCGCCCGAGCCTCCGCCAGGTGGACCTCGATGGCAAGCACATCGACGTCCGTGCTCAACCCGGCGTCGCGTTTGTTTCGGGCCAGCACCAGGTCGGCCTCGGCGGAAGCCACTGCGGCGTCAGCCGCGGCCGCTGCCTCCGTGGCGAGTTGCACCCCCAGCCAGGCCTGGGCGGCTTTGCCAGCGATCTGCAGCCTCTCCCCGTCGCGTTGATGCTTTGCCGCGTCTACGCCGAGCCGCGCGAGTTCGGTGGCATTGCGGGTGCGCCCCGCGTCCCAGACCGTCTGCTCCACGCCGACGCGAGACTGGAAGTTGTTCACGAAGTCCGGGTTGTTCAGGCGGTCGATGGCGAAGTTCGCCGCCGTAAACCGGCGCTGAGAGAGCAGGGAACTGAATGCGAAGACCGGGTTGTTGCTCCGTTGCACGCTTTCGGTGTAGGAAGCGCGGGGCAGCAGGGCAGATCTGGCTTGCGCGACACGGGATCCTGCCGCGTCTACGTCCGCATTGGCCGCAGCCAGTCCAGGATGCTTTTCGAGCGCGGTGCGGAGTGCCTGCCGCAGCGTCAGCGGTTCGGCCGTCAGCGCGGCTGCGGCGAACACGAGCAGAGTAAATGGCCTCACGCTTGGGACGATGCAGCAACTTTGCGGAGGTGACAGAGAATCATGGCGTGGAAACGCGTGAAGCAGTTGCGGCCTGCTTCACGCGACTGTCGGCGAAGGTCCGGGAGACTTACGGCGCGCTCAAAAAATCAGCTTCAGGCCAAACTGAATAATTCGCGGCTGATTTTGCTGGGCATTCACAATCCCGAACTGCGGGTTGCCGAATGACACGTTCGGCGGATTGAACCGAACGGAGTTGGACACGTTGAATGCTTCAGCGCGGAACTGTACATTCCAGCGTTCGCCGAAGCGGGTGTTCTTGCTGACCGTCGCGTCCAGGTTGCTGATGCCGTCGCTGCGGCAGCCGTTAAACGTGCGCGGCGCATTGCCGAACGCGTAAGGAGCGGGGTTGGAGAACACGCTCGCGTCCAGCCAGCGCTGTGGCGTCGGTTCGGCGACACAGGCGTTCTGGCCGTTCCAGTTGGGCCGCTGCCCGCCGCCCTGGGAGAACGTGTTGTTGACGTTCGATGTGATCCCCAGCGGTCCGCCGGTGTAGGCGCTCCAGATAATTCCCATCTGCCAGCCGCCGAGCGCGGTGCGGGCGATGCCATGAGACTTGCGGAAAAACGGCAGTTCGTAAACCGCATTGACGGTAATGCGATGCGTCTGATCCAGCGTCGAGGAGGCCCATTCGGCCCTGCGGTTATTGTTGTTCTGGAGGTTGCCGCCGCCCAGTGTCTCACCTCCAAACGGGCCTGTGCCGTAGTCCATGAATTTGGACCACGTGTAACTGCCCAGCACCGTGAGTCCGCTCGCGTAGCGCTTCTCGGCTCGCGCCTGCAGCGAGTGATACGTGGAACTCGCCCATGCGGCTGCCTGCGAGGCAACGCCTTCAAACTGCGGATACGGACGGAGCAACTGAGCCCGGGGTACGTTGCGGCCAGCGAGCGTCCCAACGGCCACCTGACCGAAGAACGGATTGGGAACCTGCGTCCGCAACTGGTCTCCGAGTGCCAGTGCCGAATCGGGCAGCTGGTTGAGTCCGCCGAGATTCTCCAGCAGATGCAGCCCTCGGGTGCCGACGTACCCGACTTCAAAAACGACGGCGCCGGGTAGTTCGCGCTGGATGTTGAAGTTCCACTGCGCGCTGTACGGAGTCACGTTCCCCCGGTCGACGAACTGGATGCTCTGACCCAGCAGGGTTGCCAGACCCAGCGTTGAGCCGGTCGGCTTGTTGAAGCCGTTCGGATACGGATTGGCAAAGTCCACAATCGGAGTCACGCCGTCCTGGCTGGTGAGAATGCTGGTGGGTGCGGCGAATCCACTGACGCCAAACGGTCCGGTGCCACCGCCGATGCCGGTCACGCCCGTGTAGAATAACCCGGCTGCCGTGCGGATGATGGTCTTCGGAGTAAGCCGGTACGCGATGCCGACTCGGGGCGCAATGTTGTTGCGGTCAGGCTGCCACTGGTAGCGGCTCTGCCCGTTCACGGCGACGTAGGTGAGTCCGCCCTTAGGATCAAAGCCCACTGCTTTCAGCGGTGAGGCAGCGCTGTAGTCGAAGTTGGTCAACTGATTGAAACGGTCGGTGCGCGGGGTCTCGTAGTCGTACCGAATGCCCCAGTTGACCGTCAGTTTCTGGCCGACTTTCCACGAGTCCTGCACGAACATCGCGTAGTACTTGTTCGTCAGCGCGAGCGCCGGAGCCGGCGCCACACCACCCGTAGGGATGCCGAGCAGGAACGTGGCAAGACCGAGTCCGGCCGTGGCGCTCGACTGATTGGCATTCGGGCCCTGGGTCCACGTCGGGGCGAAGGCGAAGTTTGTGGCGGAGTCGCCAGTCTGCTGATTGTTGAACTGAACCACGCGGTACTCACCGCCAATCTTCAGCGTGTGGGAGGACAGAACCTTGGTCACGTTGCCCATGAAGGAATGCGTGGCGCCGCCGAAGCGGATCAGGTCCGTGGCGCCAATCACACCGCCGACCACGATGTTCGGGATAGAACTGCTGACGCTGTATCCGTTGATCGTAATCGCGGGCAACGACAACGGATCCACCATACCCTGGCGCATGTAGGACGGCAGGCCCAGCGACTCGAGCGGGAAGTCGTCCGAGTACGGCCTCCGGAAGTTGGTCAGCCGCGTGATGGAGTAGCGGAACGTGCCAAGCAGGGTCGGCGTAAAGGTGTGGGTGTCCTCGATCACGCTGTTGAAGCGCGTGAAGGACTGAGGACCGGCGGTCGGCGCAATGCTCGCGAAGTCCTGTCCATAAACCGGCGCGCGCATGAATGGCGTGTCGTCGTAGGAGTAGCGCACAAACATGCGGTTGCGTTCGGTGAAGTGGTGGTCAAAGCGAATGCTGTATGAGTTCTTGTCCACGCGATTTCCGTCGGTCCGCGTGTAATTGTTCGCCCCGAGCGGAGCGTTGGGAATGGAGGGGGCAGGGAACAGTTTCGCGATGTTCCGTGCTACCGGGCTGATGCGATTCGCGGGAATGATGTTGCCCGGGAACGCGGTGCGAGTGAACGCCGCCGTCGTGGTTGCCGGGTCGTAGATGGTCACCAGTCGGCCGTCTGCAAGCCTCGCGTTGCTGAAGTCGCCTGTCAGCATACGCGGGTCGGGAAGGGTCGCAGTGAATGTGACGCCCTGAATGAAACGCACCAGTTCGACGTTGCTGAAGAAGAATGTCTTGTTCTTGCCGTTGTAGAGCTTCGGAATGATCACCGGGCCGCCGAACGTGCCACCAAACTGATTGAAGCGGAACGGAGCTTTCTTCAGGCCGCTTCGATTGGCGAAGAAGTCGTTAGAGTTGAGCTTGTCGTTGCGGAGGAACTCATACAGGGAGAAGTGAGCGTCGTTGGTGCCCCCTTTTGTGACTACGTTGAATACGCCGCCTGCCGCCCGTCCGTACTCGGCGCTGAAGTTGTTCGTCTCCACCTTGAACTCCTGCACCATGTCGGGGTTCGCGTTGATCACGGGCTGATTCTGCGCCGGTGCGGAATTGGGTGACCCGTCGAGCAGGAATTCGTTGGCGTTGCCGCGCTGGCCATTGATGGAGTAGGCGACCGTGCTGATCTGGTCGACCACCAGATTATTGACGCCGATGGCGCCTCGAACTCCCGGGGTGAGGGTCGCCAGCGCGTAGGTGTTGCGGCCCAGCAGAGGTAACTCCGTCACCTGGCGGTTGCCGATGACCTGGCCGACCGTCGTGCTCTCAGACTCCAGCACGGTGGCGACGGCCCTCACTTCGATGACCTCGCCAGTCTGCCCGATCCGTAACGTGAGATCGAGACGCACCACCTGTTGCACGGAGAGTTCCAGTCCGCTCTGTTTTAGCGGCTGAAACCCGGACTTGTTAATGGTCAATTCATATTTGCCAGGAGGCAGCGAAGGGAGTGTGTAGTAGCCATCGTTGTTGGTTTCGGTTGAAATAGTAACGCCGGTCTCCGTGGCTTTGGCGGTGACGGCGGACTGCGGCACAACGGCGCCGCTTGGATCGCTGATACGTCCCGTAAGAGTTGCAACCTGAGCCAGAGACAAGGAGCAGTAGAGCATCGCGACAGCCGTGGCGCGAGCCAGCAGAGCAAGCCTCATGCGTGGAACTATATACCATTCGAATTGGTTTCGTCCGCTGGGAAACCTCGGATGGCTCGGTATCGCCATGTCCTCTTACATGAGATTCTCGGCTCGCTGCCTCTGCTTACTCGCCTTTCTGCCGTTTGTGATGCCCGCTGGCGACGATGACTGGTTAAAGTGGCGTGGTCCGGACAACAACGGGGTCGCGAGAGGCGATGCGCCGCTGACGTGGTCGGATAAGGAAAACATTGCCTGGAAGGTGCCGGTTGCCGGAAAGGGGCACTCGTCTCCCGTGATCTGGGGCAATCGCATATTTCTTACGGCGGCAGTGCAGAACGACGCTCCTCCTGCTGCGAGGGCGGAAGCTGCTCCGGCAGAGGGGCCGGGCGGCCGTCGCGGGGGACCTCGTGGTGGGCCGACCCCGCGCGAACACAAGTTCGTCGTGCTGTGCATCGATCGCACGTCAGGCAAGACCATCTGGGAAAAGGTGGCGCTGATGGCCACTCCGCATGAGAGCTACCACCCGACCTATGGCAGTTTCGCCTCTCACACAGTGGTGACCGACGGGAAGATGGTGTGGGCTTCGTTCGGTTCCAGAGGATTGTACGCCTACGACTTTGAAGGCAGACTGGTCTGGAAGAAGGACGTTCCGCCGATGCGCATGCGGATGCAGTTCGGTGAGGGCGCGGCGCCGGTGCTCGACGGCAATACGCTGTATCTGAAGTACGATCAGACACAGGGATCGTATCTGCTGGCGGTCGACAAGAAGACTGGCAAGGAACTGTGGCGCGCCGACCGCGGCGATGTGAGCGATTCGTGGTCGCAGCCGCTGGTGGTGACGCATGAGGGCGTTAAACAGCTTGTGGTGAGTGGAACGCCAAAGACGCGGGCGTATAACCCGGAAACCGGAGCAGTGATCTGGGAGGCTGTTGGGCTAGGCGCAAATGTGATCCCGGCGCCTGTTGCTGCCAACGGCATGGTCTTCGTGATGAGCGGGTTTCGGGATCCCAAACTACTGGCGATCCGGCTTGGACGAACCGGTGATCTGACTGGCACGGACGCGATCGTCTGGACCAACGAGCGCGGAAACTCGTACACGCCGTCGCCGGTTTTACACGATGGGAAGCTGTACTTTCTGACGGACAACGGAATGCTCAGTTGTTTCGACGCCGCGACGGGCAAGCCGTTCTACCAGCAGCAGCGTCTGCCGAAGCCGTACAATTTCAAAGCTTCGCCCGTTGCCGCAAATGGCAAGCTATATCTCAGTGCAGAGAATGGCGATGTCATCGTTGTGGCGCTCGGGGGCGAGTTTCGGGTTCTGGCGACGAATACGTTGACGGATCAGGTTTTCATAGCTACTCCGGCCGTCGTCGCCGGCACCATGTATCTTCGGAGTCAGGATTCGCTGTTCGCTGTTCGCGGGGGTAAGTAGGCGGCGTTCAGACGCCGGTAGTTGTGGCTCTGGTCTGGTGAATGATATCCGCCTCGCGGCGGATGGACATGATGAAGCGGCAGTAGCAGGAGCGGCAGCGGAAGGGGCGCAGGCCCACGAGGCCGAGTGGCTCTTCATACCAACGTCTGCGGGAACGCGCGATCTCGCAGCCTTGGCAGCGAGGGCATCGAAGGGGCTCAGAGATGACCCTCTCGGTGCGCTGATCGTGTGTATTCGGGGCAACCATGGGGCTGGATACACCTAACTCTAGCCCAGAAGGCTCGGAAAAGCCTATACGCAAAATCCTGAGCTTCTCCCAGTCAAACACCCGACAGTACGGGAATGGTGGGTGCCAGAAAACTGAGGTGATCCCCCGGAGCGACCCTAAGGTTCTGTCACTGAAGCGAAGGCCTCGCATTCCAGCCTACAGTGGTATATATTGAGGGAGTGGTGCCCCAGGCGGGAGTAATTCAGTGGTAGAATGCCAGCTTCCCAAGCTGGACGTCGCCGGTTCGACCCCGGTCTCCCGCTCCATCTTTTCAACGACTTAGGAATTCTGACCTTTTCGTTCTTACTGCGATAAGCTCCCGTCACCTCGCGGAGCGGCTGGAGGGTGGCCTCAATCACCCTCCAGCCAAAACACTCAATCTCCTCGCGTAGCTACTGTTTCGGAGAGCCTCCTGGTACCTGCTCCCCTAAGATTTGTCACCCTGCAAAGGTGGCTTCCAACGTACGAAGCTCAGCTTCGGTGGGCCGTCATGGTGGAAGGCAAGGAAGGGCTGCGTCAATGGGAGGAGGCGGTGCACATCTTTCTGAGCGACGATCGCGACACG
>JAWXCM010000347.1:0-5195 GCA_034408745.1 Bryobacteraceae bacterium | reverse complement strand
GCGCTTGCCCTGAGCATTCCGGTAGTCGAGGTCGAGCCATCGATTTTCAAAGAGTGCTCGGCTTACCGCTTCAAAGACTCCTGCCTTCAGCGTGGGCGGCAGAAGGGGCTGAGTCGTGCTCACGACGCGCACCTTGCCCAGCCATTCCCGTTCCCTTTGCGCATTGGGACGGGTACGCAAATTTCCCCGAGCCTGCTCGAAGAAGCCGGCCATGGACTTCATCAAGCTGGCTGGCAACTGATAGCGAAGCTGTTCCTCGGCCAAGGCAAGGAGCAGAGATTCCTGCTCGGTCAGCGCGGGCGCCGAGAAGCCGCGCGCTTGTTCCTTCCAGCGATAGCCATAGGGCCGATTACGGTCGTCTCGTTCGATGTCGAAATTTTCCGCGAGCATGTCGAGTTGACGCTGGATGGTGCGCAATTCCCGATGGACGCCGGCATCCACAAGTTGCTGATGCAGTTCGGGGGCCGAGACTTTCCGGTTCTTCGGGATGCGCTTGAGGATCTCCAGCACCAGTCGGACGGTTTCCAGGGCATCCGGACGCTTGGGCATGTTCAGGCGTTGTCCGGCAGATGCCGCATGTCATCGCGGCCGGCAAGGACCGCCCAGACTCGAATCATGGCGAAGGTGTCGAGACGGCAGTAGGTCAGCAATTGACTTTCGATTTCTGTTTTTCGTTCGGCAGAGGTTTGCGGAGAAATGGCTTCCAGATAGGCACTCATTGCGGCAGTGCCGTCCTGCACGCCTTCGAGTGCGTCGTAGCGCAGTTCCGGCGCCATGGCCGGCAGGACTTTCTTGATGCTCCAGCTGCCTTCCTGAGACGGGTTGTAGTAGTGGTCCCGGGCGACGGGCAACAGATCGACCAGTCGCGGCAACAGGGCCAGCAAACCTTCGCGATGTTGAGGATAGCGCTCGGCGAGTTCTTTGATCCGGGAGCTCTCGAATCCGCTATAGACGAAGATTGGGCCGGGAAGGGCGCAGGCCGTTATCAAGGCGCGGCTGAACTTTTGCGATGGATCCTCGCCCGAGAGATCCAGAAAGAACGAGTGGCTTAGAACGCCGTCGGCGCCGAGCACGTGGAGGGAAAACTGAAAGGGAATCTGTCGATAGGGGCGGGTGCCCGCCCAGATAGGAACGACGAACCTGATGGTTTCGAAATCGAGGAACAGCCCCGGCAAGGAGTGCTTGCTCAGAGCCGCGGCTGCACCTACGCGATCGAAGTGAATGCGGTTCTCCAGGGTGCATTGCTTGACCCGGAGCTGCTTTTCGTTGAGCAGGTCGTCCGGTACCTGGGTCATATCTATAACGCCTTCCGGTGCCGGAAGAGTCTTTAGGGTATTGGCGACCCGGGGAATCCACTCGACCGGATGCTCGGCCACCGGCTCCTCCGCACGGCAGTGTGTGAAGAATCCGCATTCAAAGGGATCGCGGCAGTGCTGGCCAGTGAGTATTTTCGGCTCCGACTCGAGCTTGGCCACAGTTTGGGCAGCAGCGATCCAGCCCTCTACTTCCTCAGTCCGGCCGAAAGCCTCCTTAGTCAGGTCTTCCTCTTTCAGCAGGCCCTGGTAGTCCTCGTTGCCTGGGTATACCCACTTCGAATCGATATGGGCTAGTGCGATGCCGACGAGCGACACGCCGGATTGGCGGGCGACGAAAGACTGTATAGCCGCATCATCCCGGTGATAGTCCTTGACCTTGCTCGAGGACTTCACTTCCACCATGCGCCATTGCTGCGGCTCGGACTCGCCGACGGGTAGCAAGATATCGGCAAAAGCCAGGGCGCCATCCGCTTGAAACCCCGCCTCGAAGATCGGCTGGTCCGACCGTACCAGCCGATCGGTGGCACGTAGCGCTTCGTCAAAGCCGATTTCGCTGACGTCCAGAAAAGTGCCTTGGCCGTCCGTGGCATAAATCCGCCGGGCAATATCGCCGACGGTGTGCCCGACTGCAAAGCTGGCCTGAGCGCCCGCCGAATCCTGGCGAAGATCCTTGCAATGGACTTCCAGCCAGAGGCGCCGAGGGCACTGACGGAAAGCCAGCAGTTTGGACTTCGATAGATTGCGGGGGTGAGCCATGCGTTCCCTCTTTGACGGCATTGTGCCTGTTTGAGGCCAGGCCCGGGTCATCGGACTGACGACCATCTATAGAAAGCCGATGGTGCTACGGTGCGCACCTTCCTTGATCTGGCATTCGGCTTGAAGCGCCTCAACTAATTCGGCAGCGCTCGCAACAGGCCGAAAGCGGTGCTGACGGGCCACTGCGGCGAAGTCGCCGGGGGTCAGCAGATGAAGGCTCGACAGTTTCGACCGCAGCCCCACGTCCGGGGCCGGAAGGCTTCGTGCAGCACAGTGGCGGGCCAGCAGGCTCCACGCCTGCTCTGGCCGCAGGTGATGAAACTTCACCTTCAGGTCGAACCGCCGCAGCGCCGCCTGGTCCAGGTCATCCACCAAGTTGGTGGTGGCGACCAGCACGCCGTTGTAACTCTCCATCTGGGTAAGCATTTCGTTCACCTCGGTGACCTCCCACGAGCGCTGGGCGCTCCGCCGGTCCCGGAGGAAACTGTCCACCTCGTCGAGAAGCAGCAGGGCACCCTCCCGTTCCGCATCACGGAAGGCGCGGGCCAGATTCTTCTCGGTATCGCCTACCCATTTGGAGACCAGGTCCGACACCCGGCGCTGGTGCAGCGCCAGGCCCAGGTGATCGGCCAGCCAACGTCCGTAGGCGCTCTTCCCGGTTCCCGGCGGCCCGTATAGACACAGGCGGGCGCTGCGGCTGCGGCCGATGCCTTCCGCGATCATCGCCAGATCGGCGTCGGCATGGATGAAGTCCGGATCGTAGGTGTCGGGAAGCGAAGCCGCGCCTGCCTTCGCAAGCGGCGGATGACCTTGTGCGATCAGAGTGTTGTCTATCAGGTATTCGATGGCATTCCGGATGCGGTCGGCGGGAAGCTTGTCGGCGATACATTCGATCAACGAGGCCGCCCTCGTGACGACAGCCGGCGCGAGACTTTCGCATTCGGCGATCCGCGCCATCGATTCGGCGGTCAACAGATTTCCGCAAGACTTGCCGATGATGCGCCGCCGGTAGCTTCTGGACGGAACAGGCAACTCCACCACCATATCGAAACGGCGGACGAACGCGGGATCGAGGCAGCTGATGGAATTCGACAGCCAGAGCGTAGGCACCGGATTCTCTTCGAGGGTACGGTTGATCCACGCCTTGCGCGTCTGGGCAATGCTTTTGCGGCCGAAGAAATTGTCGCCGTCGTTGAACACGTCCTCTACCTCGTCGAAGATCAGCAGCGCCCGGCGCCGGGCGAAAAAGCTCTGGGCGAACCGGTATGCGCGCAGGCGACGTTCGCCGCTGACGCAATCCCCGTCATCGTTCTCGCCGCTGACTTCGAGCGTCTCGCAATCCAGCGCCCCGGCCAGTACCCGCGCCAGTTGGGTCTTGCCTGTCCCCGGCGCACCATATAGAAAGACATTGACGCCACGTCGCCGGATGTCGAGTGAGCACTTCAGATACGGTTGAAGAATCTCCAGCGCGCGACCCACATGTTCGAAGTCGCCTATTTCCAGATTCGGTGCCGGCGACGGCGCCACCGCCTCCCGGAACAGCGCCGAGAGGTTGTCGTCATCGCAGCTCATCAGGTGGTCGGCGAGGCGGTCATTCAGCAGTTCGAGCTTTGCGTTGAGCGAGAAGTTGCCGCGGCGATCCACGCTCAGGAGACCCGCGCTGGTGAGTGCGCCGTTCATCGAAAGCGCGGCGCGAACCGTAACTTCCGGCAGATCAAGCAAGACGGCCAGCACCTTATGGAGCTTGCCGGACGACAATGCCCCAAGCCAGTCGGTAACATCGTCGAGCAGCCGGTCGGTCTTCAGATAGGCGGCGAACGTAAGGATCTGCCTGTCGACATCGTTTAGATCCACCAGCCTGGCAAGGCGATCCAGATTTCGCGCCAGGATGCGGGGCAGCTTCGCCTCTTGCGCACGCTCTTCTGCATCGGTGTGCAAGCGTCGAAGTTCTGCTCGTACGGTTCTCGGATTGAAGTCGTTCCCGACGGGATTGATCCAGTGCTCAAGTCCCAACGCTTCGGCGAGAAAATCGCTTTCGAAGGATTCCTTCCTGACGAAGACACGTTGTCCGCCCAGAGGAACCAGCAGGCGCAAAAGCCACAGCCGGCATGGGCTCGCCGCATCCGCGGCCGGAGACTTGTCGAAATGGTTGTAACGGGTGCGGGCCATGCAGGTTTTCCTCGAGCGGAAGCCATTGTCGCGGTCGAGGCGTCAGGCAGTGTCGCGCGCAGGAGAGGCCATCTGAGATCGATCGCAGCGACATGCGACACGACTCGTCGTCCGCTCTTGTGAAAATGCAAGATCGGGCCGTCGAGGTAGGGACTTCCGCCGAATCTGCGTCCGGGACTATCTAACGAACATGGGCTATCTCTTTCTCGCGGCAGTAATCTGGTTTGTGATCACGATCCCGCTATGGCTCGTAATGGTGGGATCGTCAAACGGTCACGGCCTGCTGAACATCGACAATTACCGGTGGTCTGTTGAACCGGGCTTGCGCAGTATCGTCTTCGTGTTCTTATGGCTGTATTTCATGGTACTGGTGGGCTGGGAGGCAGCCAGGCAAGGACCCGTAAGCTTGGGGATCGCAATCCTGCAGGGGGCGATTTCGCTGCCCTGCCTCGGAATGATGTATCTCGTTACGGGCGACCTCTGGGCAGCGGCAATCTGGTTAACCGTGATTGCCTTCCCTATTGCGATCCCGGTGTGGTGGTTGGTGTTCTCCTCCGTCAAGGAGATTCACCGGGAGGAGAAGCAGAGAAAACGCGACCTGGCGATGCTCGACGAGCCATGACTTCTCGACCCGCTAATCTAATCCAGAAGTAACGGCAGCAGCTTAGGCCGCAGTTGACGCGCCGCCTTCCTATTTCGTCGACGGTTTGCTAAGTGGACGCCAACATTCGATCAATCAACGCAAGTCGGCCACGAACGAGTCGTTCCCTCTCAACTTCACTCAGTTTACGTGCCAGCCAGTTGACACCCATTGCTACGGCGGCAAATTGATGCGACGTACTGCGACGCATGTAATCGGAGGAAGTAACACTGCGGCAGTTGACACGCAACTGCAGCCCGGGTAACTTTGCCCCCTGCCAGACGCGCCGATTTGAAGTTCAGCTTGCGGGCGCG
>JAWXCM010000346.1:0-4781 GCA_034408745.1 Bryobacteraceae bacterium | reverse complement strand
CCCCCGCGCGTTGCGCAAGGGAGGGGGTGATCCCCCCCCATTTTTCACGACGATCCGATGTGCTTCAGGTAAGCGGGCCGCGCGAGGCAGCGCTCGTACCAGGCGCGCAAGTGGTTCAGCGCTGGTTTGGCGATGTCGTACTTGTACCAGCGGTGGATCGCATTGCCCATCGCAATGTCGCCGACCGTCAGCGCGTCGCCCGCGACAAAGGGCGTTTTCGCGAGCTGCGCATCGAGCAGCGCCCACACCTCGCCGCCGCGCTTCGCCGCCGCGTCCACCTCGGGCTGCGGGATCGCCTCCTTGCGCAGCAGCGCGCGGAACAGCACGCCGGTCGGCGGGCCGAGGGTGGACAACTGCCAGTCCATCCAGCGGCTGGCGCTCGCAGCGCGCTGCGGATCGGCCGGCCACAGCCCGCCCTTGCCGTACTGCGAGGCGAGGTAGCGCACGCACGCATTCGATTCCCACAGAATGAAGCCGCCGTCGGCTATGGTCGGCACCAGCCCGTTCGGATTGAGCGCCAGATATTCCGGCGACTTGCCGTTGTTGAACTCGCCGCCGTAATCGAGGCGCTCGAAGGGCAGCCCGATTTCCTCGCAGCACCACAGCACCTTCTGCACGTTGCTCGAGGTCTTGCGGCCGTAGATCTTCAGCATATCGTTCTCCTGGTGGACGGGAAGCGTGCCGGTTCTGGGTGTTGTCCGGGCACGGACTCGAAGCTAACCGGATTGCGTGGGCAGCGAGCGTACCTGTTTCTCGCGAGCGTCGTCGAGCAAGGCCGTGAAGGTGGCCTCAACTTCCCGTGTAAACGTCGAATAGTTCATCAGTGGCGACGCGCGCATGGTGGCGCGCAATTCTGCGTGTAGCGTGCGCAGCCGATCGGCATCGTGCGCAAGGTCGACGGCAATTCGGACGAAATCTTCAGGGGTTTGGCCGACCAGGGATTGAAGCCCTGTGCTCGATAGCAACGATCCCCCTGTTCTTGCGGCGTGGCCTTCGCCCCAGCACGTCACCACGGGTACGCCCATCCATAGCGCCTCGCAGGTGGTGGTTACGCCGTTGTAAGGCAGGGTATCCAGGGCAATGTCGATATCGTGGTAGGTCTCGAGATGCCCAAGCGTGGTATCGGTTTTACCGAGGCACTCGACGCGATCGGAGGGGATATCAAAGCCCGCCAGACGCTGTCGCCACGTGGCCTGCATCAACGGCCTGTCGAATCCCGGGCCTTTCAAGCGAAGTCTTGCGCCTGAAACGGACTGCATGACCTTGCTCCAGGCATGGAGCGTCAGATCCGATATCTTGCAAGGATTATTGAAACTGCCGAAGGTAATGTATCCGTTCACGGCAGAGGGGGGTGCTGACGGCAGAGCGTCTGCGTCGGGCGGCTGGTATACGCAGAAGGTGGAGGGCAGGCGGACGAGCTTCTCCGTATGCCAGCGATCGCTGATGACGGGCAGGTCGGTGAGTGCGTCGACCAATTTGAAGTCCATTGCCCGGAGGCCGGTCGTGCCCGGACAGCCCAGCCAGCTCCCCTGGAGGAAGGCGGCACGAGACGCAAATACGGCCAGCCGGTTTCCCATCATATGGCCCGAAAGGTCTATCAGGATATCGAGTTTGTCCTCGCGAAGGCGGCTGAGTGCCGGCCCGAGGTTCAGACCGCGTATATCGCGCCATTGATCGGCATGCGTGCGAATCCGATCGGTCATGGAATCATGGCGCGACCCATCGTCGTAGCAATAGATCTCAAACTTTTCGCGATCGTGATTGGCCAGCACCGGCTCCAGGAAGTACATGACCGAGTGCTCGCGAAAATCTGCCGACAGATAGCCTAGGCGTACTCGTTGATGAGGGACCTTCGGCGCAAATGACCCGCGTTCCGCGTGATGATGCCGTAAAGCTTCACTGACCGACTGCCCCCATTGCTGGTAGGCATTAAAAATCTGGTCTTCGGAGCCTGAGGGCCAATACCGCAGGCTCAACAGGAAAGACGAGTGCACTTCAGGGCTGACCACGGCCCCGGAAGTGATCGCGCGATGGTAGGCCTCTGTCGAGTGTGGGCCGTTGCCGAAGGTCGAGTGAAGCCATCCGAGGTTTCGCCAGATCACGCTGGCGCTCTGTGGGCTCAGCCGCAGTGCTTGTTGGAGCCTTGCCACGGCCTGGGCGTAGTCGCCCATGAAGCCGCAGGCCACGGCGAGCGTGCTCCACGCTTCACCATTCTCCGGCGCCAGGGCCAATGCCTGTTCAGCCAAGCGATAGCCGCTGTCGATACGCCCCTTATTGACATCATAAATTGACGCTTTGATCAGCAGAGGCACGGAGCGAGGGGCCACGGTGAGCCCGGCCTCCAGAGCCAGCCGTGCAAACGGCGGGTTGTTGGTCGTCTGCAGACGCTTGTACAGCGCCAGGGCTGCGGCTGCCGCATCCGGATGACGGGACAAAAACTGAACGATGTCGCGCAGGGATTCCGTGACAAGACCCGCTGAAAACCGCGCCTCCGCGCGGGCCAGCAAGTCTTCGTTGTCGCCTGAAGTCATGGAGGTCATGTCAGTCGCAGGAAAGGCTTCAGTTCATGCACCATGAATGACGTGCCTTGGCGTGCGGATCCGTGCTTGAAGCGTGGCCTGTCGTTCGAGAAAATGTACTGATCCGTCGCCAGCAAGTTCACGATCCCGGAGATGATATCGGGGCAATGGGATATCGGGATGTAAGCACCGAATCGCTGTCGTGTGGTTTCGTATACATCCTTGTGGATGAAGCTTGAATAAATCATCGGCAACTGAGACCGCTAAAACTTTCCCTGGTAGCAGATTTTCAGTGCGTTCGCCGCGTTGCACCACCCGCCGCTTAGGCCGAGGTTTAGGGCATCTCGCGGCTTTCTTTCTCTGGAGCGTGCCGGCGATTCGAGCATCGACTGTAGCCCTGCCCCGCGGGGACGATCGATTATGAATCAGGTGTTGGTCCCGGCCCAGGACGCCGCCAGTATGCGGTACCCGGACGACTCGCTATTCAGCAAGCTCGATCCTTCAGCGGAGGAAAAATGCACCGCAAAGTGATCACTGGCGATATCGATCCGGATGGGATAGCGCGTCAGGCGGCATGTTTCAACCACGTCGAAAAAGGCGATCACCGCTTTGACATCCGATCCCCCCGCAAGAGCTGAATCGAAGGACTTCAGTAGACGGAGCGTCTCGTCCTTCGCGGGAAGGCTGTCCGCGCTTACCCGCGATATCGACGTTGGCAGCGCTGCCGTCAGGTGTTTCCACACCTCGTCGAGCACGGGCGTGTCTTCCCAGGTGACGTAACGGACGCCGAGATCCGCGATGATCTGGGTCAATCTGATGACGGAGACCCTCAAGAGAAAATCCCGCTCACACTGGACCAGGCAAGCCTCATCTACCCCGCCAACGGCTTTCGCCCGCCGCAGGAAATGCCACATCAGTGCATGCTTGTCTTTGAGGCGGGCGAAACGCGCAGACTGGAGATAAAGGACACGGAGAGAAGCTCTCCGGATTGCTTCAACGGTTTCCTTAGTTGCCGGCTGGGCCGCCATCGAGCACATCAGTTCGATGTCGGCGTGACAGTAATCATGAAACCAGGGCTCCGTCATTTGCGTAGACAAGCTGCTGGCATTCCGGCAATGCTGGAAAACCGGTTGATCGATGAAGAGCAGGTCTCCGGCCGCCAGCAACTGGGTGTGCAACGGCCCCAAAGCAAACCCCCGGTCGTGGTACCAACAGTGTCTTTGAAAAGCCTCCCGTCTCATCAGTGGATGACCGTCAAACATAAAGGGAGTCTTGGTGAGTGCGGCAAACCAGTCTGCATAGCGGCCCTGGGGGATGCTAAAGCCCTTGACGTCCTGGAAGGCGAAGTCCTTGCCGATTTCGGGCATTTCCAGGCTCTGATAACGCCCGGTTATGCTGGCCACTGCCGGATTCCCGTCGAGAATGTTGCTCATGGTAACCAGGGCGTTCTCGAACACCATGTCATCATCGCTGAGGATGTAAAGATACCTTCCGCAGGCCATGCGCAAGAGGGTATCCATGTTGCGGGCAAAGCCGATGTCCTGCTCGTGCCGGTGGTACGTAAAGCGTGAAAACCGGTTGGCGTAGCGTTCGACCGTCGCCTTGGTGTCATCGGTGGATGCGTTATCCCCGATGATCACTTCGAAATCGAGTTTCGAAAACGTCAGCAGATGGTCGAGGCAACGGCCAAGGAAAGCCGCGCGGTTTCGGGTCGGGATGCAAATGCTGATCTGCACGGATGAGGGACTCCGGAGGGCGGTGCGCGGTTGGAAATGCCGCTACCGGCCGTTCACAGCAGCGCGTCGCCACGCGCACTGCGCGCGGCGATGTCCTGCTGGAACTCGGGTGGCCCGTAAGCGTTGACGCTCTGCTTGTTGGTGAACTTGCCTGCTGCATCCACGACCTGCTCAGCGTAGAGAAGGGCACGGCCCTGAGTTTCGGCAAACTGCTTGAGCCAGTGGAGTGCGCGCGGTGGGATGCGGCGACCCACTGGCACCGCCACGTCCACCGGCAAGCCGTTCCATACTGATTGGTTGAACAGCACGATGACCTTCGCCTCGTTCGGTTTCATCCAGTCCGGCAGCGGACTGTCCTCGCGCCGCCAGCCGCAGATGAAAGTCACACAGGGATCGACCGGCCGGTTCGCGTAATCGTTGCAGCCCTTGCCGGTGCTGTGCGGGCAGGGGCGCCCCGGAAAGACCGGCGTGCCCTTGACGTTGATCTGCAGCCAGCCGTCACAGCAGCCGGTGCAGGGCTGGCAGT
>JAWXCM010000345.1:0-6470 GCA_034408745.1 Bryobacteraceae bacterium | reverse complement strand
TTAGTCTCGATTCCGAGACAAACGGCAGATCTCCCGAGGTAAGCTCTACAACCTTCCGCACGCAACCGCCGAATTTACAACCAGTGCCTTTGATGGATATGGGCTTCGCGATCATCTGCCCGCTCGCCCGGCACCGTATGCCTCAGATCCGGTTCTTGTACATCGGCTCGTACGTTTGCTCCACGCTTCTTTCAGACCCCCGCGCTAAAGCGAAGAGCCTCACGATGACGCCCTTGCGCTTCGCTATCACTTCACCTCCATCAGGTTGTGAAGGGGACTTTCACCTTCGAGCTGTCGAACATGCTCGGCACACATGAAAAAGGGCCGACGGTTTGCACCGTCGGCCCTTTCTTGTCGATATGGGGAGGGGCTTAGTCGCCGAACGAGCCGACTTCTTCTTCCGCTTTCTTTTTCGGAGCAGGAGCGATTCCGATTCCGCCGTTGGCGCCACCGATGGAGCTCAGCGGCACGAAGCCACCTTCGGGTTCCTTCTCACCGAGGACGTGCTTGCGGTACAGCTTCTCCATCTCGCGATCTTTCGCGTCGTTGACAACCTTGAGCTTGAGATCGCGCTCGCGGGTCTTTTCTTCGCGGGCCGTCTTGGCGATGCCGAGATCGTCAAGATCGGTCTGGCGCCCCTTCTCCACATCTTGTGCGTTGAGCTGCAGCTTGTGGGTGGCGTCGGCCATGGCGAGCTTCTTGCCACCGGCGATGATCTCGTGCTTGCCCTTTTCGGAATACCACTTGGTCAGCGTGGCGGTCATGTGCATCTTTTCGATGATGTTGCGCCAGCCCACGCCGGTGTTATAGGCGCAGAAGCTGATTTCGCCTTCCTGTGTGGCGTAGGGGATGATGCACTGTTCGGTACGGCGGAAGTCGTAGTTAAACAGATCCTGGAACCACATCCCGGCGACGAAGAGGAAGTTCCAGCGATCCTGGCGGCGCTTCTGGACGTCGTCGATGGTGCGGTCGCCCGTCACCTTGCCGTAGCTCCTGCCGGTGGCGCCGAAGGTCTTGTCGAACTTCTTGAGCAGGTCGGTCAGTTTGAAGTGGGTGGGCGACTGGAACGGATCGTAGTTGCGAGCCGTGGCCAGAGCCATGCCAACTACCGAGAGGAACTTGCCGCGGGCCGCGTCGTTGACCTTCTTCACGTCCTCAGCGAAACGGTCGCCATTGAGGAACTGGGTCACCGGGACGGCTTCCTTGGTTTCCTTGTCGATCATGACGGCGAAGCCGACGCCGCAATTCGGATGGCAGCCGCAGTTGAGCTGGCCCCAGTCCTTCTCGGGTCCCTTGACCAGGTCGGCCCAGTCGGTGAAGGTGCTCATGAAGGAGATCGGGAACCAGTCGCGGGTGGGTTCGCCGAGGCCGGTCATATTCTTCACGTCGTGCGCGAGGTGGCTGAGCGTGTAGCGCTGTGCCTGGCGGCGCTCGTCGGTGATGGCTTCGTCGCGTCCGGTGAAGGACACGGGCTGGAAGCTGAGGAACGAGATGATTTTCGGGTTGTCGAGGGCGAAGCGGATGACCGCGCCCACCTGCTCATTATTGATGCCGTTGATGATGGTGATGACGGGGACGATATCGACACCGTTGTTGTGCAGGTTGGTGATCGCCTTCAGTTTCACGTCGAACAGGTTGCCGACCGCGCGGTGCGAGTTGGCTTCGTTGCCGATACCGTCGAACTGGAGGTAGGCGTAACGAAGACCGGCTTCGGCGGCCTGCTTGCAGAACTCGACGCTCTTGGCGAACTCGATGCCATTGGTCGCGGCCTGAACGCTGTTGTAGCCGACCTTGCGGGCGTAACGAACGGCGTCGAGGAAGTAGGGCGACAAAGTTGGCTCACCACCGGAGAACTGCACCGACATCTGGCGGCGCGGCTTGATCGTGATGGCGTTGTCGAGCAGCGTGGTGATGTCTTCCCACGTGAGTTCGTGCACGAAGCCGACCTGGTTGGCGTCCATGAAGCACGGGTCGCACATCATGTTGCAGCGGTTGGTGAGATCGACGGTGAGGACCGATCCGCGGCCGTGTTTGATGGTGGAAGAACCGTGGTTGTGGAGCTTGCTGTCGTTGTGGGCGAGGATGTCGCGACCGGGGAAGCACTCTTCAAGATGGCGGAAGAATTTGGTGTCGATGGCCATCACGTCTTCGAAGTGGCCGTGCTTCGGGCAGTCCTTAACCATCAGGATCTTGCCATCGCGCTCGATAACCTGAGCCTTGATCTCGCCGACTTTTTCGTTCAGGAGGATTTCGTGCGGCACCTTGCCGTCGACGATCTGCTGCCGGATCTCGGGAACGCAGCGGGGGCAGAGTGAGTCGGTGGTACGGGGCCAGCCCAGTGGCGGCTTCGTCTTCTGCCAGGACTTGAGGAGGGGCTTTTCGGACCACTTCGGAGTGAACGACGCGTTCTGATTGATGCGGTTGAGCTTCTCGAATACCTGCCAGGCTCCGTTTGCGGCTACCGTGACGGCTTTCTCGACGTATTTAATGGGCTTGTGCATCCTGAATCTATGTCTCCACTGTCAGATTGGGTCAAAGTGTAGCCGCGCAAACACGCAGCCCGAACCATTCAAAATTCTGCCTGTACCTTAGACAGGGTGCCACGGGGCAGTGCGAGCAGGGAAGCAAGTTTCGCTAAAGTGTGCCAGATCAGGGTTGTACGGCGGGAGAGTCGCGCTGAACGGGCGAGGCCATTTCCCGACTGGAATGTTTTGTGCTGTCTGAACTAACCTGGCTGGCGACTCTTCCGACCTCTTTCACGTGGATGTTTGGGGTAGAGGGTTGATAATGGTCCCAAATCGGCAACTCTACAACAATTCGGATCGGAAATGTCATCCGGCGGCTTCGCGAAGGGTTTCGCGGGGATCGAATGGCGGCTTTTCTGCGCCGAATGAGTGTTTCTGACGCCACCACGGTGCTGGATGTGGGCGGGACGCCGGAGACGTGGACGGGGCTCGGGGTACGGCCGAGGGTGACTCTGTTAAATATGCCGCGCGCCGGGGTCGGACCGGATGCAGGGTTTGTTTGTGTCGGGGCGGACGGGTGTCGGCTGCCATTTGCCGATGGCGCTTTCGACGTGGTGTTCAGCAATTCGGTGATTGAACACGTGGGATCCGAGGAGCGGCAGCGGGATTTTGCGGAGGAAGTTCGGCGGGTCGGGCGGTCTTATTGGGTGCAGACTCCGAACTACTGGTTCCCAATTGAAGCCCATCTGCTCACGCCGGGGGTGCATTTCCTGCCCAAGACCTGGCAGCGGGCCGTTTTGGAACGCGGATCGGTCTGGGAATGGCTCGAAAAGCCGTCAGCGGACCGCCGGGAGTTCTATATTGAGCACTTTTTGAACGACATTCGCTTGCTCGGGGCTGGGGAGTTGCGGGCGTTGTTCCCCGGGGCGAGGATTGTGCGGGAGAGGTCGATTGGCCTGACTAAGTCATTGGTGGCTGTGAAAACTGTCTGAATTGTACGGTCTGGCGAGTCTCACTTATGTACCCGCAAGTACAGCGGGCACAGCAATTGGGAGAAACGATGAGACGAGCAGCCTTGATTTTCGCAATCGCGCTTCCGCTGGCGGCGCAGACTCCGACTGTGGAGGGAACTACGCCGCGGTCGACCACCGAACGGCCGAACGTGTCGGCGCACGGGATGGACCAGACATTGACGGGCGTCCTGATGGACGCAACCTGTAAATCAATCTCCAGCACACGGTCGGACCTGACGCAGGTTCCGGGACGAATGGCCACACCGATTGCGATGCGACAGGACGGGCAGTCTGGTGCGAATGCGCAGTCGACGCTGGGCGAAACGGCACGAACCCAAACCGAGCAGGAACAACGGGCGATGAAGGTGTACAGTCCGCAGACGACGGGAACTACGGGTTCGGCGATCACTCCGAAGAATCCCGCGGGGACTGCGGCGGCTGGCGCTCGCACGGAGGCCGATGACCGTATGCCCCGGCTGACGGAGTCGGGCCGGAGCAGTGCGACCGCGGGACCGAGCCAGGCGTCGGCGACTGGCACGACCGGGGCGGCCACGGCGACCGCTCCAACGGAGTCGAGCATTGTGCAGTCTGTGCCACCGGAGATCGGCGAACGGGCTCGGTTAGTCTCGTCGGACAGCGATCAAATGACGGTTCGCAACAAGTATCGCGAGTGCATGGTGAAGCCGTCGACGACGTCGTTTGCGATGCATGCGGGCGGACAGCTTTATGTGCTGGATCGCGCCAGCAACGATATGGTCCAGGAGCAGATGCGCAACGAGGCGTTTCGGGCGAGTATGGCCAACCAGCAGGACCAGTCGCAGTGGATGACGGTCACGGTTAAGGGTACGCCGACCAGCGATAACACGCTCACGATCCGGTCGGTACGGAAGTAGGCGCGTCGGTCAGAACCCGAAGAGGCGGCGACCGTTTTCGTAACGGATCTTTCGCCGGTCGGCTGCGGAGACGAAACCGAAGTGCTCCTTCCAGATGGCCTCGCAACTGGCGAACGACTCTGGTTTAGTGCCGAAGCTTCCCCAGATGAGACGGTCGGGTCCGAAGGCGTCGAAGGCCTGGCGAAGGAGCGGCTGAAGGTCCTTGTGAGGGAATTCCTCCCGTGAGGAGTACCGGAGACCGGACACTTTCATGACGATGTTCGGCACTTTGGCCAGAGCGGCTACCTGAGCGAAGTCGCGCGGGTCGCGGTAGCCGTAACTGGCCTGGCCGTTGACTCCGGCGTGCCCGAAGTGGTCGATGATGACATGGGCTCCGGAGTATTCACGGGCCAGTTTCGCGATGTCGGGCGCGAACCACGGCATGATATGCGGTTGCACCCACAAGCCGAGGTCAGCAGCTTTTTTCCAGGCGAGTTTGGCCTGAGGGTGGAACAGATCTCGGTTGCGAATGGTGGTGCCGGCTGCCGTGGGCGGCTCGCCAGGACTGCGGACGCAGTGGATGCGGAA
Source organism: Bryobacteraceae bacterium (assembly GCA_034408745.1). Classification (GTDB taxonomy): domain Bacteria; phylum Acidobacteriota; class Terriglobia; order Bryobacterales; family Bryobacteraceae; genus JAWXCM01. Next base: position 1,532 of record JAWXCM010000345.1, on the reverse strand, counting down.
TCCGAGGAGCTGCTTCGGGTATTTGCGGGCGAGGGCCTCAAGGCGCTGCGGGGTGTCGGCTTTGACGGTGTCGAGCAGGACGATGCCTTTGAGGAAGCCGGCGGGCGCGTGGGTCAGGGTGTATTCGAGGTAGCTGGTGTCGTCCTGGTAGGGCTCGGCTGAAACGTGGATGGCGTGGCGGATGCCGAGCTGTTTGGCAAGGGGTATGTAGGTTTCCAGTGGCGCCGGGGTCAGGGCGGGACCGTTGGGGTGCTTCGGGTATTTCGTGAGGTCGGCGGCAAAGAGGTGGACGTGGGGCTCGAATACGGAGTCGGCCTGCTGGGCGGCGGCTATGAATGGGGCGGTCAGGGCGATGACTTCGCGGCGCGTGAGACCAGGCATGGAACGTATCATAAGCGATTCACAAGAAGAGCGGGTCCCTGCCATTGTGACGCCCGTGGACAAAGGCCCGGTCGAACGGCTGAGGCTCGTACAGAACCGGACGGCAGGACTGAAGAAATAACCCAAATAACGCTTTCATTGTCAACGGGTCTGCGCGCCCATGAATCGCGTGGCCGAGGCAAGTCCCGCTTAGGGAGCGAGCACGTGGAGCGTTGTTGAATCGGTGGTTGCCTCGGTCGCCGCCACGCTGACCTTCAATTTCTACTTCCTCCCCCCGACCGGAGCATTTACGATTGCCGATCCGCACAACTGGATCGCCCTGTTCAGCTTCCTGACCACGTCGCTCATCGCGAGCCGCCTCTCAACGGAGGCGAAGCGCCAGGCTCTCGATGCCGTGAAAAGGCAGCAGGACGTGGAGCGTTTGCTTGCGATATCCGGGATCAGCCATTGGTGTTTCCGCACCAGGCAAATGGGAGTCTGGTAGCAGCGGCGGCAAGGTGATCGGGTCGGAACTCAATCGACCAGAACTTTGCCAAACCGGAGTCTTTCCAGCCGCGTTCGTCAGCTGCCGGCCCGGACGGGTAGGACGCAGCATCCTCCAGCGGGTCGAACCTGGGGCCGACGAGCAAGAAGCTGATCGACCGCGTTCAGGGGTCCGTCCGGAGTCTGGACTGCTGTGCGGATCGAGACCGCTTGGCCAACGCAGTGACCAGGTCCGCGGGGATCGGTCCATGGTAGTCGGGATTCTCCCTGCGGAACTTCTCCGGCTCGATCCTTCGTTTTCTCGCTGGTTAAAGTATTTATGCTGAAAGATTCCGACGTGAGCCGATTCATTCGAACGCCGGGAGTAAAGCATGGAGCGTGAAGCCCGAACGAACGACGCCCGAGGAGTTACCGCGGGTGGTCCAGGCTGAAGAGGCCGCCGCCGAACGGGGTTCTCTCAAATACGTATCACGAGTTCGATAATCCAAAGGCGGTTCTGGATTCCACTTTCCGATCCCTCACGCGAGGCGGACGCTTAGGGCTTGTCACAAAATTAGTAGAACAGTTGTTGGCAATAATGTTTTATACTGGCCTTGATGCCAGATACCGAGAGGCTGTCGCTCGTATTCAATAGTCTTGCCGGTGCGCTGGACGAGCGCACCCGTCGA
>JAWXCM010000344.1:0-3677 GCA_034408745.1 Bryobacteraceae bacterium | reverse complement strand
GTGGGTCGGGAACCTGCGACCACGGATGAAGCGCGGGTGATGCTGGGGATCGCGAAGTGATGTGAATACAAGGTCTGGTTCCGTTTTATTGTTGTAATCTAAAGCAGGCACAGCAACCGGCGCTGCATTCCACATGTTGACGTCCGGAAAGACCAACACAACCGGCACGGCGTGCGCCGCAGCCGAAGATCGGAGGAGAACATGCATAGCAAGGCTTGCTGGTATGCCGTTGTTGCGTTGATTGCAGCACTGCAGGGGTGTGCTTCGGGTCCGTCTTTCCGAGATTCCGCTGCGATGGTGGCCACCGATCATTTTGTTCCGCACATCTCGACGCTGCAGTCGATCAAGGGCCAGCGCGTGGGCTTGTTCGTGCGCCAGAAAGCGTCCGCAAGTGTGATGCAGGGCGGCGCCGATATGACCGGGCGCGTGGTGCTGTTCGTGCACGGCGCCACGGTGCCGTCGGTGCCGGACTTCGACCTCGACCACAAGAGCTACAACTGGATGGAGTATCTCGCACGTGCCGGGTTCAATGCTTACTCCATGGACTTGTCCGGCTATGGCGGCTCGCCGCGCCCGACGATGGACGATCCCTGCAACGTCAATCCGAAGCAACAGAATCTGATCGCCGGGAAACCGCTGAAAGCCACGTGCAGCGCGAATCATCCGGAAGAGTTCAACACCATCCGCGACGACTGGGCGGAGATGGATGCCGTGGTTGATCATCTGCGGCGCGTGAACAAGGTTGACCGCATCCACATCATCGGCTGGTCGGCGGGCGGCCCGCGCGTGGGTGGCTACGTTGCGCAGCATCCAGCCAAGATCGATCGCGTGATGTTGTACGCGCCGAGTCCGGTAATCAAAGGTCCGATTCCAGATGCGCCGGCCCGCGGATTCCCGGTGCAGATCCAGACGCGTGATGACATGGAGCGGCTGCGTTGGGATCCCGACGTGCGTTGCCCAGGGCAAGTCGAGCCCGGCGTGCGTGACGCGGTGTGGAAATCGATCATGCAGTGGGACCGTATCGGCGACAACTGGGGGCCGAACGGCGCGATGCGCGGCAGGGTGGCCACCAACTTTGGCTGGACCCGGGAACTCTCGCAGAAAGTGACTTCGCCGACGCTGGTCGTGGTCGGCGAATTTGATCGTCTGGCCGAGCGGCGTACGGTGTACGAGCAGATTGCGTCGCAGGAGAAAGTGTTTCTCAACGTGGCCTGCGCCTCTCACTTCCTGGTCTGGGAGAAGCAGCACAAGGTGCTGCACGAGTCGTCGCTGGAATGGTTGCGTGACGGACAGGTCAAGGGTGTGAAGCGCGGCGAGTTCAGGGTCGATTATGACGGCAGGTATCTGCCGGCAGCAGCAAAATAAATGGTATCCGAAATGACCAGTCATTCCTGTTCCCGCCGGTTCTGTTTCGTATTCCGGTCTGCTCTGTCAGTTGTTCTGGCATTTGCGTCAGTTGCTGCGTTCGCGCAAGCCATCTGGAAGCCCGACCGCCCGGTTGAACTGATCGTCGGTTCTGCCGCGGGCAACAGCAACGACCTGATGCTGCGCTTGATCGCGCAGGTCGCGCAGGAAAAGCGCCTGCTCGATGTACCGATGAATGTGATGAACAAACCCGGCGGCGGCAACACCATTGCCTGGAATTATCTGAATCAGCGCGCCGGCGACGGGCATTATCTGATGATGGCTAACCTGAACCTGTCGGTCGGTCATCTCACGGGTACTACGACCTTCAGTTACCGCGATTTCACGCCGGTATGCCTGCTCTACGATGAATACGTGGTGTTTGTAGTCAGGAACGAATCGCCGATCAAGACCGGCCGCGATCTGCTCGAACGCCTGAAAAAGGATCCGACCTCTTTGAGCCTGTCGTTTTCCTCGGTCGCCGGTGGCGCCAACCACATTGCCGCCGGACTGGTGTTCAAGGCCGCCGGTGTCGACGTCAAAAAAGTGCGCGCTGTCGTTTTTGATTCAGCCGGCAAGGCGATTACCGCGGCGCTTGGCGGCCATGTTGATGTGGTCGCGGCCAGTGCATCGTCGGCGGTGTCGCACCTGAAGGCTGGCTCGGTGCGCGTAGTCGGCATTACGTCGCCGCGTCGTATCGGCGGAGTTTTTGCCAATGTGCCGACGTTCAGGGAACAGGGTGCTGACACGTCTTTCTCGAATTATCGCGGCCTGATCGCCGGCAAGACCTTGCCGGCGAACCAGTTGGCCTACTGGGAGCAGTTTTTTGTCAACCTCGACAAGGATCCCAGTTGGCGCGCCAACCTCGACAAGAATGAGTGGGAGCCGAATTACACCAACAGCCGCGATACGCGAAAATACTGGGATGATCTGGATGCGCAGATGCGCGCTACGCTGGATGATCTTGGTCTGCTGAAACGCTGAGGCTGATTCATGGATTTACGCGTTAAGGGCAGGACTGCCCTCATCACCGGCGGCTCGCGCGGCATCGGCCTGGGCGTGGCCAAACTGTTGGCGGAAGAAGGCTGCAACCTGCATCTGGTCTCACGCAAGGCCGAGAACCTCGATGCGGCAAGGCAGGCGATACTGGCTGAATACAAGGTCGAGGTGACCTGCCATGCAGCCGACCTCGCCGACTCAGCCACAGCTTCAAAACTTGCACGCCAGCTCAAGGACGTCGACATTCTGATCAACAATGCCGGCTCCATTCCACAAGGCTCGCTGGCGAAAATGGACGATGCTGCTCTGCAGGCCTCGTGGTCGCTGAAGCTGTTCGGCTTTCTGAACATGGCGCGCGAGGTCTACACGGCCATGTGTGAACGCCGCAGCGGAGTCATCATCAACGTCATCGGCGCATCCGGCGCACGACCGCGAGCCGATTACATTTCGGGCAGCATGGCCAATGCGGCTTTGATCGCGATGTCACGTGCGCTGGGCGCGGAAGGCCCGGATTACGGTGTGCGTGTGGTCGGGCTCAACCCTGCGGCGACTGCAACCGGGCGGCAACAGGTACGCTGGGAAGCCAAGGCGCAAAAAGAGCTGGGTGACAGCAAGCGCTGGCCTGAATTGACCAAGGGTTATCCCTTTGGACGCTTGGCCACCGTGGACGAGATTGCCAGCGCCATTGTTTTTCTTGCCTCGGGCCGGGCATCGTATATCACCGGCACCGTGCTGACCGTGGATGGCGGCAGGTCGTTTAGAGGGAAATAGCGCAAAAACGTAATTATTCAAGGACTCAGGGAGTGCCCTTTTGACCGATATCCTGTCCTCGACGCCTTCGATGGATGAAGGCGGGCTGATCTGCTTCAAGGAAACCCTGGCTCGCAGCCGATGCTATCTGGAGTATGGCTGCGGCGGCAGCACGGTTTACGCCTGTAATGTCGCGCAGGTCAAAGTGGTGATTGCCGCCGATTCGGACAAGCGCTGGATAGAGAAAACCAAGGCGTCATTTAACAGCGCAAACACCACACTGTTGCTCGGCCATTGCGATATTGGTGAAGTGGGCGAATGGGGTGTGCCGAAGTCAACGGACCAGGTTCATAATTTCTGGAAATACATGACGACCCCGTGGCAAATCGCGAAACAGTACAACCATGTACCGGATACGGTGTTAATCGACGGACGGTTTCGCGTCGCCTCGTTTTTGTTCAGCCTGCTGTCGGCCCGCACCGGCACCACCATTTTGTTTGATGACTACATGGACCGGCCGAATT
>JAWXCM010000343.1:0-4585 GCA_034408745.1 Bryobacteraceae bacterium | reverse complement strand
TGTCCCCGTCGTGGAGATCGTCGCCAGAAACCTCCGCGCTCACCCAACGAGCCTTCGCCGATTTCGCGCTTGCCATCGAAGACGCTCTCCGGCGAGCATAGTGAGATCATTCCCCCGCACCCCACAATTGAATTTCGGTATCCCCACGCGGACCCGGTCTATCGTTTTCGCATCGAACTGCGCGCCGATTGGCGTGACACCGGCCTGGACCGCACCTGGTCCCATCTTGCCACCACCCTGGCCTGCTTTGCGCCTCCCGTTGGAACCCTGCGATTCTCCGTCGCCCTTTCCCGGAAGGAAATCGAAATGCTCCCGGCGGACCTTGCCCGCCTTACCCTGGACACGTTGGGCGCCACAGTTCTCGAACTTGTTCCAGCAAAATTCGGCTGCCAGACTCTATCCGTCCATCCCTCTTCATCGGACCATCGCCGTACCTACTGGATTGTTATCGCTGATCGATGCTGGCTGATCAGCGCCTCCGCCCCGCCTGCCGAACTCCAATCCTTCACGACCGCCATCGAGCAAATCGTCGCCACGTTCGCCTTATCCGCCGAAGCCCCATCAGTCGCCCCTGGTTCCTGGTTCCACAGCTCCAGCGGCTTTCCGTTCTGCTTCGAACTCCTCCCTGGCTGGGAGCGCCGTGGCCGGCTTCGCCGCGCGCGGGAGATATTTCAAGTTACCGTGGCCGGCCCCGCCGGGGAACTTACCGTCACGTGGACCGACCACCCTCATCGCGATTTATGGCGTATCGTCCCACTTCCCCAACCTGCCTCGACGCGCCATCTCCCGCCGTCCGGGGATTTCGCCTCGCGGTCCGTCATCACAGCGGATTCCTGGGTTGGCCTTGCCTTTGCCGGTTCTGACGGCTCTCTGCTTATCAGCGGTACTGGAATGGATGCCCCGGCCGGGTCACTGAGCGCGGCCGCGGCCCGCGCGTCACTTCAACTCGCCGCCGCCACCACCGCCCGGTTCTCGCCCCCAAATTCCGATTTCTGTTCCCGGCTCGCCGATCGGCTGCTTGCCGCCAGTCCCCGCTGGTTCGCGATCGTCAACGAGGATTTCAGCGCCATGCTCAATGGCGTCGCCGTTGCCACCGAACACCTCACTCTCACCCAAACCGGCATCCTGCTGGCTGAATTCGTGCCGGATTCCGATCTTCTGCCCCGCCTATGGGGCCGCCAAGCCATGGTGCTCGCCGCGGCCAGTTGTTCGCTCCAGGAGCTTGCCCACCACTGGCGAGTTCTTCTGTTGCTGCAAGATGGAGACCGGCTGGTCACCTTCCCCGCCCACCAGCCCGATCTGCTGGCCGGCTTCCTCGCCGCCGCCGGACCTGACAGCCGCCGTGCCTTTCTCGGCCCGGCCCAGGAGCTCTGGATCGAATCCGAAAAAGGAGAAGCAATCCTCCGCGTTTCCGCGGAGGATTGCTTCTCCTTTCCCTTGAATCCGCGCTAGTCGGTGGTAAAGCTCGGAAAGTGCCGCAGTTGCCCATCCGGCCCCAAGCGCAGGCCAAAACCCGTAATTTTGGCCCGGCTGTCCTGTCCTTCGAACTCAATCGCCACCAGGCGGTCCTTCACATCGGGGAACATCTCGTGCATTGGAATCAGCGCTATCGCCATCGGTCCAATGGTCAGCAGTTGCTTCGGGCCGGACGTACCATCCGGATTGATCACCCGAACGATGATCTCGGAAGTATAGTAAGACGAAGTGTTGGCGATCACTGCCCCGGTCGAATATCCATCCCGGTTGTCCAAAAGGAGCATCATGCCGGAGTGCGTCTTCGTTTCCAGCGCCACCGTAAAAGACTGTTCCGCTTGATCCGGCAACCGGTTTCGGTGGATGGCATAGCCGCTGAAGCCATAGAAAAAGCTAGTGCTCGAAAGGTCGGCCCAGCCGTAAACCGGGTCCGAATCCGCTGGACCGGTGACGTCAATCACTATGGTCTCCGCCGGCCGCAAGTTGCCATAAATTGAAGACCCGGTTCCGGAAACTCCAGAGCTGAGTTGGACCGGAAGAATCAGTTCCCGTCCCCCCGCGCTGACCAAGCGCAGTTGGAAATTCGCTGTCCGTCCGCTGTCAAGATTCGTGATGTAGAAGGTCGTGCTCCAGCCTTTCCCCACCGCGATATGGGGAAAGGCCGCCGACCGCAACGGCGTGGCTTCCCGATCTTTTCCGGTTGTAGCAGCAAGCCGCTCGATTCGCGTCACCGTGTCGGCCGCGCCGAGCCACGTGCCGATTGCCATTGTGAGTGTCACAAGGATTCGTAAATTCATGGTTTTCTCCCTGAGCCGTTGTAGACCTTTTTACAAACTCAGATCTGCGCGCTCATTCGGAAAGCGGCAATGCCCCCGAAATACGCGCTAGAAATTCGATTGTTGCATAGGGAAATCCGTGCCAAAGGATACGACGGCACATACTGGGGAGTCGCCTAGCTCCTCGCAAAATGGATAAAAACCGGATCTACCAAGCCAAAGGTTCCGGAGCGCATCGCGCCTAAGCATGCCACGATTTTCGTGACGCGGCGGGCCAATCAACGTTATGAGGGAGCCAAGCGCCGGAAGGGGAGCAAGTTTCATATTGCCGTGGACACATTGGGATACCTGTTGGGGCCTCACATCACTCCGGCCGATGAGCAAGATCGGGCGCAATTGGGAGTTCTTGCCGAACAAATACAGCAGGTCACTGGAGAGCACGTCGACCTGGCCTGGGTGGATCGGAGATAAGCGGGACAGCGGCCGCTGAGGCGGCCGCTCAACACGGCATTCAGTTAGAGGTGGCGAAGTTACCTACCGCAAGAAGGGGTTCATCCTGCTACCCCGTTGCTGGGTCGTGGAGCGAACCTTCGGTTAGGCAACACGTTTTCGCCGGCTCGTACGGGGACTTTAACGGCTCCCGGAAACCGTCACAGGCATGCATTTCCTCGCTTTACCTGCCTCTTCCTCAACGCGCCTTCGCTGCGGCACCGTAGTGTTAACTACAGACTCTAGATCACCTAATACTAAATATGGGAAGCGTGGTGAACGGCCCAGATGAATTAAAACGAAATCCACTGCCCGATATGAAAACCGGCGAAGCAAAAATAACTACTCCGGCCCGACCGGCGCTCTCTGGGAAACGGCCGGCTAAGTCGAACGCTGTGCTATTCAATGCTGCCAATGAAATGCTGCCCTGGAACAGTATATTGTTTGCGAAATCGACTCCCTGCACAGTGATGTTGGCGGGAGCGTCATTTGTGAGGTTCAAAAGGGCCAACCCTGTGGCAAACCCCGCGCGATTGTCGAAAGGCACTCCGAAAGACCTGGTGAAATCTCGGCTTTCCATATTGACGGTAGCCTCGTAGTCGGATCGGCCTGCGACCCTCTGCCTGAATATCGAATGCCCCGTGATTAGTGAGGGCGACTGAACGTCTACGCCGCCGGAGACGATCGCAGAACTCTGCCCGAGAGTTTCCATCAGCGTGGTTACGCCGAATTGGGTAACAACTGAGATCACACTATCGGAAATGTTTCTCATACTGGTGCCAGTGGTAACTCGCATCGCTATAGAGACTCTTTGTCCATTGGAACCAATAAAGGTAGCACTGTATTGGCAACCGGCTTGATCTAGACATGTTATGGAAAGAGCGGTGGTCCATGAACCACCACCATCGACAAAATAAGGAATTACACCTCCTCGCGTCGGTTCTGACGCCCACACGATTGGAGCTACGAAAGCGCAACCGAGTATAAGCAAAGATTTCATAAACATTTCAAGTATCCTTTGAGAATTAGCCGCTCACTAGTGAACGCGCAGTAGCGGGGAAAATCACCTAACGAAAAAGTAACAGTTCAGCCCCCCCCCCCTCAACATCGACCTCTGACGGTTCGGGCCGGCTATTTCTGCTGAGGGAGGAGCAAGGGCGGCGATTGGCGGCGGCGATGGCAAATAATCGCTTCGGTGAGATACCCCAATGGATTGCGCCCCTGCATCCGGCAGGTTTGGGCGACCGTCAGGTGGCTTGACCCCCGACTTGCTGCTGCACTCGTGCGCCCGGTAGAGTACGTGTCGGCAGAGTGGGCTCTCTCTGACTATCCGCGGATGATCGAAGTCTCCCCCCGAGGTCGCGGATCATTCCTATCTTCTCCATCACTCGTCGTGACGGCAGGTTTTCCACTACAGTGAAGGATACGACTTGGTCAAGGTGCAGCGTGTCGAAGGCGAATCGAAGAACCGCGGACGCGCCTTCTGTTGCCAATCCCTTGTTCCAGAAGCAGGATGCCAAACGCCATCCTATTTCGATGCAGGGAGTGAAGTCCGTCTCGAAAGACGGCACAGAGAGCCCAATGAACCCAGCGAATTCATTCGTTTCTCGCACGGCTGCGGCCCAAAGTCCAAAGCCGTGCCTCTCGAAGTGGAGTCGGTTACGTTCCACCATGGCATCACTCCCCTCGCCATTCAGCGTCGATGGAAAGTAGCGCATGACAAGCGGGTCGGCGTTGATCGCCGCGAAAGGCGCTCGATCCGATGGATGCCAATCGCGTAGCAATAGTCTTGGTGTTTCAAAGGTGGGACTTTCCACTTCAGCTAGCGTAACACACACGTTAACACC
>JAWXCM010000342.1:0-11935 GCA_034408745.1 Bryobacteraceae bacterium | reverse complement strand
CTCCTCCTCCGGCCCCACACAAAACTCGACCGGCACCCCGAGCCCCGAAGCAACCTCCAAAAATCGATCCACCCCCCAGTTCTTCCGGGCACCACCCGAAAAAGGCTGGCAAGCCACAAACTCCCGCGCTTCCACCCCATCAAACCGCAAAGAAGGCACTCCACCCAAAGCCCCACCAACCTGCGACAAATACCAGTCGACGGCAGACACACCGCACCCCGCAGGAGGCAGCGCCGAATAAAATGTGAAGGGAAAATCGCGAACCGCAGCCCAAAACTCAGGACGAGCCGAGCCATACCACGAAACAACCGCATCAAACTCCGCCAAAGCCGACCACGCCGGAGTGTCCAGCCCCAGCTCGAGCAAGTCCAGCCCAGTCGACCCAATCGACCTCACCCGGTTCGCAAACTGCACCAGCGGCACGCAGGCCGGGCTCACCCACACCTCGGCCCACTCCGAAGCCTGGCGGCACAGAAACTCCACCGCCGGCAGAGACACTATGGTGTCCCCGACAGCGCCGGGACGGATCACCAGTAGTCGGCGAATATTAGTTCCGAATCTCGACCGGGATCTTTACGTCGAGCGTCCGGGGAGGCAAACACATGCGGTCATTGCACGCCTGATAGCGAAGCTTGCCCTGGACCGCGGAAACACCAGGCGGAACATTCGGCCCGGCCTTAAACAGAGCCTTAGTCCGAATGTCGCCCTGAAACACCGAAACAGGTTTGGTGCTAAACGCCAGCTTCTCCATCGACGGCTTAGGATACTCGATCTCGCCCACCTGCACCGGGCTCTCGCCACCCGTGAACGTGAAGCGAAGCGGGATCAGATACTCGTCCTCAGGCTTGTTGCTGTTGACGTGATACCCGGTCTTCACCTGAATCGTGAACTCAACAGCCTGAGAGGCCCCGCGCTTCAGCACAACCTTCTCCGGGGCGACCACGTTCACCACACTGCTCAGCGAATTAAGGGTGGTTTGCGCCGGCAGTAGCGATACCGCCAGCAGCGCCATCCAGCAGCTTGCGGATATCCTTCTCATAGTCATCTTTGCTCACCAGTCCCACGTGCTGTTTGTAAATCGAGCCGTCTTTCGCCACGATAAATGTGGTCGGCAGTGACTCAACCCCGCCCCAGCTCTCAGCCAGCTTTTCATTGCCGCCGAGAATACGATAATTGATCTTGTTCTTCGCCAGGTAAGGCTTCACCACCTCCCAGCCTTCGTCGTCCATCGCGATTCCCAGCACCGCAAAGCCCTTGCTCTTGTACCGGGTCTCGAAATCAATGAACCACGGAATCTCAATCTTGCACGGTCCGCACCACGTGGCCCAGAAATTAATCAGCACCACCTTGCCCTTGTAATCGGACAGGTTGACCGTCTTGCCATCCGAGTCCTTCAAGGTGAACGCCGGAGCCATCTTCTTTGGCGGAGCTTTCTTTTTCGCCTCGGGACCAGCCGCGCCCACCGCCAGATTCGGAGCATAACTCCAGAGCACAAGCCCTACTCCCAGACCCAAAACAATACGTGCTGCTGTAAAGCGCAAATCAGTGCCCTCTGAACTCATTATAGGCGCTAAACCGACAACGCCCGTCCTTCCAGATGCTCCGCAACCCACTCCCGACGCAAGTCTCTCGAGCCCCGGTCCAGCGTCATTTCCGTGTACCGCGACGCGCTCCCGTACATCCAGCCCGCCGTGTCGCAGAAGCTCTCGCACAGGTAGTCCTTCCACCTGCGCGACCCGTCGGCCATGTCCTCCAGCGCCAGATCCAGCTTCATCGACTCCGCCGACCAGCCCAGTTCGCCCTTCACCTCGCGCTGGAATTCCTGCGTAATCAGCCCGCCGTACGACTCGCGGAGCTTCTTCGGCAGCCTCGACCACACAAAGTGAAACACCTCGTGGACAAAGATCCGCTCCAACACTCGCGGAGTCTTCACCATCTGCTGCTCCAGCACAATACTCCGACGCCGCAGAAACGAACCCGCGTACACCGAATCGCCTTTATGAGAACGAGAAAGTAACTGGCCTCGCCATGCCGTAAGCCCCGGACGGTAGCTCACAGAAATACGGCGGCCCTTTAACTCAGGTATTCGAGAGAAAACAGCATCGGGCGAAACTCCCCAGAACCGAAAGAGTGACCTGTTACTGCTTCCCAGCGCTTTTGAAAAATGCTTCATTTTTAATCTGAACGGAAACTTGCTGCTGTGTCCGTATCTGCCAGGCACGGAAATGCTCGTCCTGGATCTTGTTGAAAATCTCGTCCTTCACCTTTTCGTAGGGAAGAACTTCCATGGATTCCACACGGAACACGTAATACCCGTTGTCGTGCCGCAGCGGGTCCGTAATGGCGCCTGCTTTGGACTGCAGCAACACGGCTTTCATCTGCGGCGGTGGCTGCGACGAACTCGGCTTAACGACGAAATCAGCACCCGCGCCAGTCGGATCGGCCGAGTTCTCTTTCGCCAGCTTCACAAAATCCGAGCCCAGCCGCGCCTGACCCACAACCTTCGCAGCCTTCTCCTTCGCCGTTCCTTCCGACAATGCATCGGAGAACGGAAAATAAATCATCCGCACCCTCGCCTCCCGGAAGTCCGCCGTGTGGGCCTTGTAATACGCCTGCTGGTCTTCCGCCGACGGGGTAACAGACACGCGCTGGTTGTCCAGTGCAGCCTGCGTCAAAATCTGCTGCCGATGAAATTCCAGCACTTCCTTGTACGGGCTCATCTTGTCGAGCCCTTCCTGAATCGCAATATCCGAAAAAATCCGCAGCACTCCGAGCGCTTTTAAAAAATCCTGCGGCGCCTTCTGGAACAGAGATTTGGCCTGCGGAAACGGGTTCGCTTCAACCATGCGAAGCACTTCCCCTGCCGTTACAGTCTTCCCGTTGATCGTGGCGACCACTGCGTCTTCCGGAATGTTGTCCTCGGCCGCATACATGCCCAGCGAACTGGCCAGCACCGCCAGGACCAGCGCAGCCCGCCTCACCTGGCAGCCCCTTTGGACCCGTCGTCTTTCTTGTTGGTGGCAACAAATGTCTGCCAGAATGCGTCGTTTTCCATTTGTACGCTCGCCTTTGCGCGCAGTTGTTCGTACCAACTCCGAAGGCGCGCGTCCTTCAGCTGCTTTTCAATATCGGGCCTCGCGGCCTCCAACTCGGGTACGCCGACTGTCTCGACGCGCATCACGTACCATCCGGTTTCATGTTCCAGCGGCCCAATAATGTCGCCCTTTGCCGCCGTCAACACCGGCTCGGTCATCTCTTTCGGCATGTTCGCCACACCGGGACGGATCTTAACCGGCAGCACCCCGCCATTGGCCGCCGAGTCCCTGTCGTCCGAGTACTGCTTCGCCAACTCGGCAAAGTCCTTACCCTCGCGAGCCAGCTTCGCCACAAGGCCTGCCTTTTCCTTCTGCGCGGACGCCTCGGCCTGTGTCGTCGACCCGCCCGCTCCCAGACTCTGTGTCACCTGCGCCCGCGAAACGAACACGATCCGAACCTGCGCCTCGCGCATCGATTCCAGATTCGCCTCGTAGTACTTCCGAACATCTTCCTCGGGTACTTTTGTGAGCTCAGTCTGCTTCTGGATCAGTGCCACCGCCAGCATCTGCCGCCGCGCCTCAGCCAGCTTCTCGAGGAGCTTCGGATCCTGGTCCAGCTTCAACTTCTCAGCTTCCCGGGTCAGCAAATCGACCAGAGCATACTCCTGCAGTCCGGCTTTCGGCTGCGAGGCGACCAGTTTCTGCAGGTTCGGATTCAGTGCCGGAAGGAGGCGTTCGAAGTCGCCAACCGTGAACTTGCGTCCGTTGATGAACGCAATCACCGCGTCGGGCGTCACCTCGATCAGTCCTGCAGGAGGCGCGCTTATCTGCGAAAAGGCACACGAAACCGCGAAAAGGAACAATGGGAGGGAACGGCGCATGAGAAGCTACTACCCTAATTCTACCATCGGGCAGCTGCGGGCCCCGCCTCCCCGGACCTCACTGCGAAATCGGAATGCCGGAAAACGAAGGCATCCCCATCTCAGCCTCGTCCGTAATGTTGACGAACGGATCCTTGCCCCAGCCATAAGCGACCTTCGCTCCGGCGGGCAGCTTCCCGCCCACCTGAAGCACCACATCCTGCCCGTCCAGATCCACCCGGTAGATCATCGGAACCGCCAAACCACCGCCGTTGACGATCGAAAATCCCCATGGCCGACCCGTAGCCTTCAACGCCCCATTCACCTCGCCGAACTTTACCCGTACCGTGCCAGCCGTCCCGACACCCGCGGCATATGAAGCGCTCCGCACCCGAGGCCCACGCTTTGTCTTGCCCAGTGCAATGTTCACCAGCCGAGTCCCACCCAAATGCTTCAGCCCAGCCGTGCCCACATGTATCCCGTCGTCCAGCGAGTAGTCATTAGCCGGGACCACCGCCACCGCCTTCAGGCTGGTCTCCAGCGCGACCTGCGTGTTCTGCACCCGATTCCAGTGCAGCTGATTCGTCCCGTCCACATGTCGCCCAATCTGCACGTAGTAGAACGGCAGTTCCGGCTGACCGAAGTCACTCCGCACCGCCTCGATCAGCCCGGTGAACTTCGACCGGAACAGCGGCTCCGCCTTCACATTCGCGTCCGACTCCCCCTGATACCAGAGCACGCCCTTCACCCGTCCACCCACAGCCCGAACTCGCCGGACCATCGCCCCATAGAGTGAAGCGCCACCCTTGTCGACAGAAGCCGGATCCCACTGCGTCATCGACGTCCCGCCGTGCGCGCACGGCACCAGCCCCACCGGTACGCCGGTTCGCCGCACCATCTCGACAGCGAACGGCAGGCCCAGACCGGCGCCCTTCCTGCGTTCTTCGCGGTACTTCGCCAGCGCCGCCCCGGTCAGCGCCGCCGTCTCGGGACTCCGCCAGTGCACGGAATCCACCGCGGCAGCCAGCTCATGCAGAGGCTCTTTCGCCATACCCCACTCGTCATACTGAGCAAAGCTGTGGACCCGCGGATCAGGCGGCTGTACGTCCACCAGATTCCCGACGCCCTCCATATTCGACTGACCGGCCAGCACCCAGAGATCGCCGACCAGCAATTCCTTCACCAGCACCAGCGTCGCCCCCGGAGCCCGCAATTCCAGCGTGTAGGGACCTCCTGTCGGGACTCCCTTCAGCTCCCCGGTCCACGTCGGCCCCGAGACACTGGTGAGAGCCTTCCACCCAAACCCCTTAACCGCCTTGCCACGAGTAGTCAGCCGAGCGTCGACACTCTTACCCACTAAGTCCGAAGCCGTCCCCCCAAGCCGCAAATCCGCGACTCCGCCCTCAGACCGCTGAAAGACCTGGTAATCCGTAGCTCCAGTGCTAAGCCGAAGTTCCCCGCCCAGGCACAGCCCAGCCGCGGCAACCAGCAACCCGACGAGCATCTTCATGACTAAGGATTCTATCCCCCGTTCAATGCTTAACCACAGCTCGTCGAACCGGAGGAGGCACATGCGAATCCGCCAGCACCACAGCCTTACTCTCCCTGGCAGACGACACTGCGGGAGGCGGACCACCGGTCGCGCGCACGGGTCGAGCCCCTGCGGTCGAAGCCTTCTGCCGGGCACTGGCCAGCCGCTCCACAGCAGCCTTCTTAGCCGCATCCGAAATCACAATCTGGTTCCGCACTTCCGTGGCACCGGAGGACTTCGCCATCCGCGTAGCCGTCCCCTTATGCTGCAGAATCTCCGTCTTCCCGCGCAGCGTAGCCACGCCCCGCTCTACCTTAATCTCGATCCCATCCCCCACCAGCTTCGACTTCGCCAGTTTCGCCCGAAACACACTGGCAATCTCCGCGTCCGACCGGCCAGGAGGAACGGCCGCCCCCAACACCGTCACAGCCGTCAACACTACCCAAACCAAAGCAGTTTTCACGTAAGATAAGTGCAATTCCCCCATGAAAGCTCTCACGCTACTCCTCGCCGCGACCCTGACCCTTACCCTGACCCTGACCGCAGCCGAGCACAAAGACGTAGTGTTCGCCGAACGCGCTGACGGCAACCTCACCCTCGACGCCTTCGTGCCCGATACGTCCGGCCCCCACCCCGCCGCCATCATCGTCCACGGCGGAGGCTGGGTCCGAGGCGATAAGCAAACATACGTTCAGCCCCTGTTTCCCGTCTTTACCGACGCCCGCTACGCCTGGTTCTCCATCAATTACCGCCTCGCACCGGCCCACCGCTTCCCCGACATTCAACCGTGGCCGAAATGCATCAGCCAGCCGAGTCCGAACAGCGCCACCACGAAGTAGCCAAAGGTCTGGAGACCGTAACGAATCCGCTCCCGGTCCGTTTTCTTCGTCACAACACCGAGCACCACCGACGTCAGCAGCGCGAACAGAATCGCAGTCTCGAAATGGGATAAAGCCATTTTGGGCATCGTGATTAGTCCTTTTGCCCCGTCGCAATTTCCCAGGCGTCGACCATCGCCAGAATGTTCAGCAGCCCCGCGCCAACCAGGAATTTCGACCCGTAGTCATGCACATGCCCCGCCACATCCGGCTGGTTGTACCCCAGTGCCACGGTGATAAAGTACACCGCGCCCGAGCAAACATGCGCCAGAAACCCGCCGCAATAGATGATGATGTTCAGCAAATCTCCGCCCTGAGGCTGGAAAAACGCGCCGCGCATCATGATGCCGATCAGGAACATTACAATCACGGAGACCAGAACCAGTACCCCGCGAATGTTCTTCTTCAGCAGGAAATGCCCGCCACCTGGGATCAGAAATCCCAGCGCGACCGCGGCAATCCCGGACGGACCTGTCTTCGAACTTTCTGCCATTTCGTCTTCTTTCAAGGGTAACAGACGAGCGCCGAAACGCCCTTGTTCCTGCTACTTCTTCTTCTTCGCCGCAGGTTGCTTCGCGATCATCTGGTCCTTCACCTTTGCGTACACACTAGCCGGAAGGACCCCTTTGTCCACCAGCTCATTCTTCGCACGGTAAGGCCGGCCGGCAATAATCTTCACCGAGTACGCTTCCCCGATGCCCGGAATCACCCGAAGCTGGTCCGCGGTCGCTGAGTTGATGTCAATCAGCTCGCCGCCCTTCTTTTCCGCAGCAGCCGCCGCAGCAGGAGCCTTCTTCGCCGCCTGCGCTGACAGCGACAGAGCTGCGAATACAACAAGAACCAAAAGACGGAGAAAGGTCATGAGGTCAATATTACCGTGCGACGAGCCCTCAAGTCTGCCGTCTCTTTCCGGTGGCAGATCAGGCAAAGCGTCCGTATGTTGGACAAATCGCAGGTCCCGCCTCCCTCCACCACAGGCACAATATGGTCGGCGTCCCACAGGCTCTTGCGGGTCAGCATCTTCAAACCCCAGTGCTGCAGCTTCCGCAGCCGCCCCGTCCCCCGACTCCGCCGGATATCCGCGTAAGCCTCCTCCGTATCCACCCGGCAGACAAAGCAGACCCCGCGGTCCCGGGCGTAAGTCCGCTCCCGCAAATACGAGGGATCCGTGCGCAGCCGCCACTGCTCCACGCAAAACTCCGAGCAGAACGTCCGCCTGCCGCGAGGCACCTCCAGCTCACACCACCGGCACAAATTCCGGCCCTCAGCGCCCCTGGGCAGCTCCACGCCCGACCCAACCACGCGCCCGCCCCTGAGTCTCCGTGAAGTCGACTTCTCCCACTCCTCCATGCGCTCCTATTCCCACTCGATCGTTCCGGGAGGCTTGTGGGTCAAATCCAGAAACACCCCGCAAATCCCAGAAACCGTCATCAATTCCGCAGTCATCTCCGCCATCACGGCAGCCGGAATCGACACCGCCTGCGCCGTCATCCCGTCCACCGATTCCACCGGCCGCAGCACTACCGAATCCGGTGCTTCCGCCGTCCCCAGCGGAATCGTGATCACCGGGAACTGCCACACTTTGGCCTCGAAGCCCGTGTCCACCGAGATCCGCCGCACAATCGCATCCACGCGCCGCAGCCGGTCCAGCCGCTCCTGAGAAAGCTCGCCAACCTGCAGCCGCATCTCGCCGACCGGCACCGCCGTCGCCACCCTGGCCACCACCCGGTTGATCTCACCAATCCGGTTAATCAGCTCGACCGCCCTCTGATGCAGCGAGCCGCCCTCAATCGCAAGCACCGGCCGGTAAGTCCGCGAGTCGCCCTGCACCCCAACGGACCGCACTGGCAAAATCCACCCATCCGGCGTCTGCACCGGTGCCTCACCACCCTCTGCCGAACACAGACACCGTATCCCGAGCCCCGGCCCAGGAAACGGATGCCGGTCCAGAAACTCATCCGGGATCCCGAGCTCCCGCCCAATCTCGCGCACCTCATCCTTATAGAAGTAAGTGAGCGGCTCCACAATCCGCCCCTCGTCGATCAACTTCTGGATTCCCGCCACCCGGTTGTGATGCGTCTTGATCAGGTCCGCCCTGGCTGTGCCGCCAGATTCGATCGTGTCCGGGTAAATCGTCCCCTGACCCAGAATCCAGTTCCCTTCCAGGAAATGCCCGGTCCGCAAAATCCGGTCCTGCACCTCCACAAACTGCGTCCCGATGATCTTCCGCTTGGCCTCCGGGTCCGACACCCCGGCCAGCGCCCCCAGAAACTGCGGCCCCGCCTCTTCGATACTAAAGTTCCGTGTGCCGAGTGCCCCGAACAGGTCCCGCACATACGCCGTCTCTTCCTCGCGCATCAGCCCCGTGTCGACGTAGTACCCGCTCACCCGCTTCTCGCCGAGCGCCCGCAAACACAGCGTGAACGCGACCGTTGAATCCACCCCGCCGCTGACGAAAAAGAACACGTTCCGGTCGCCGACCACTTCCCGAATGCGCTGTTCCACCAGCGGAGTCCGGTGGCGCGGATCCCAGTCCTGCGTGCATCCCGCCACGTCGAACAGGAAGTTCGACAGGATTTGCCTCCCGTGTTTCGTGTGCACGACTTCCGGGTGAAACTGCACACCGAACAGCCGCCGGTCCGGCGCGGCAATCGCGGCAATCGAACACGTCTCGGTAGTCCCCACCACGTCGAAACCCACCGGAGCCTTTTTGACCGTGTCCCGGTGGCTCATCCAGATCTGCTGACGCCCGGCCGCCTCCACGAACAGCGGCCCGGCCGCGCCGTCCGCCAGATCCAGCGTCGCCAGACCGTACTCGCCCTTCTCGCCACGCTGCACCTCGCCGCCGAGGAACTTAGCCATCAACTGCTGCCCGTAGCAGATCCCGAGCACAGCCATCCCGGCCCCGAAGATCTCCGGGTCCACGGTGGGCGAGCCCTCTTCGTATACGCTCGACGGTCCGCCCGAAATGATCAAACCCCGCCTCCCGCGCAACTCGGAGGCAGGAGTCTCGCTGGGCAAAACATCGGCATATACGCCCAGTTCGCGCACCTTTCGGGCAATCAGGTGGGTGTATTGTCCCCCGGTGTCGAGGACGGCGATTTGCGGATTGGGAATGTAGTCAGTCACTTGTGACAAAGGCCGCCCACTTCGTTGGAAGGGAACGGCCTGTTGTCTCGATCTTACCGCGACTGCCTGGTTTAGCGGGAGCTCTTGCCTTCCGCCCGCCGCTGCGCGACGACCTTCTTCGCCGTCTCCTGCAGCGCCCGAGCCTTCGGAATCGACTCGATCGCCTTCTGCACCAGCGGATCCACATCCACGGAATAGCGCCGGCTTTCGTCGCTGCCGAACGCGGTGACGTACATTTCCCGCGTCAGCTGCTGCTTCAGCCACTCGTTGTTCTCCGCCCACTCAGCTTCGGTAAACGGCACGTTTTCCTTCAGCAGAAATGCATGGAGGTCATTCAAAACGTTGTTGTCGGCCACCCAACCCTTCGGCAGCTTCAGGTCATGCGTGCCGAAGTATTTCGCCGTGAACGCGAAGAATCCGAACTTCCGCAGCACATTGATCTGGAAGGGGTTCAGCTTCGGCGACTCCCACTTTTCGTCGGGAGTGATGCCGCCGCCGCCGTACACCGTACGGCCGCTGTCGGTCGACTTCACATCGGTCGACTGCTTCGAGTTGTCGTCACGGCGGTAGTAGTAGTTATAGAACGACGTGTGCGTGTAGTCGCGCTGAATCAGCCGTCCACTAGGTGTGTAGTAGTGCATCGTGGTCAGTGCCAGACCGGTATTCTCGGCCAGCGGATAGACGGTCTGCACCAGACCCTTGCCGAACGTCGTCTCGCCCAACACCCAGCCGCGGTCATGATCCTGCAGTGCGCCGGACACGATCTCCGCCGCCGAAGCCGAATACCGGTTGACCAGAATCACAATCGGGTAGTCGTAGCCGCCATTGCCGTGACGCGCGTAGAACGGCTTCTCCTGGGAGACGCGGCCCTTATGCGACACGATCATCTGACCCTTCTGCAGGAACCGGTCCGCTACCGCGACGCCCTCGTTCAGCAGACCGCCCGGATTCTCGCGCAGATCCAGCACCAGCGCCTTCACGTTCTGCTCGCCGAACCGCTTGAAGTTCTCTTCCACTTCCTTGCTCGTGTTCTCGTTAAAGCTCTGGATGTCCAGATACATGACGCCCGGCTTCAGCCATTGCGCGTCTTCCACACTCTTGCGCTCAATGGCGTCGCGCGTGATGTTGTACATCAGCGGCTTTTCCGCGCCCTCGCGGCCGATCTGGATCTGGACCTGAGTTCCGCGGGGACCCTTTAGCAGGTCCGCGACTTCAGTGGTCGACAGGTTGTCGGTCCTCTTGTCGTTGACTTCCATGATGATGTCGCCGGGCCGGATACCTGCCTTGTAGGCTGGCGAACCTACAAACGGCACAATCACGATGGTTTTACCGTTGCGAGGCGCCACCGACATGCCGACACCGTAATAGTGGCCGCGCTGATCGTCGCGCATGGCCTGAAATTCCTTCGGGTCGAAGAAGCTGGTGTGAGGGTCCAGCGTCCGGGCCATGCCCGGAATCGCGCCCTTGTAGATGGTTTTGTCGGGAGTTACCTTGTCCGCGAAGTTCTCTTCGACTACGTTCAGAACTTTGGTAAATGCCTTAAGACTCTGCTTGATATCGTCTTCCGACGTGGCACTTGCTGCGGATGCTCCCATGATGCTGGGACCGAACATCCCGCCTGCCAGGGAAAACACAAAGACGATCGCCGGGGCGATCCAGAAAAAACGGCGTTTGGCGGCCAAAGGGGTACAACCTCCCAGCTTCGATTATAGGAGAAATCGCGGGCGCGGTCTGCGTCCTGCTGTTACAGACGTTCACCCCCCCGGAAAAGGTTCGCTTTAATGCCTCGCAAGATACGCGCGCCGTCGGCGGTGAGGATGCGTTCCTGAATGGGGTCCGGGTGGAAGTCGAGACACATTCTGGCGAAGATGGCGGGGTTTTGGAACCTTGCGTCGCTCACTGGTCCTGTGGCTCCTTTGTGGCGGTTCCGTTCCCGGGTGCTTTGGGATCGCCATCAGGAATGAGGTCCCCGTGTACGCAGGCGGCCCATATGATTTCCTGGTGAATCTCCGGGTATTTCGTTTTAAGGACGGTGGCTACGGCCCATTCGATATCGGTCATTTCTGACTTCCAGGGAAATACAAAGTGATCTTTGGATGGTGCTCGGGGCACAGTGTTTGTTGTGGTGTTGGCGGCCACGGCTGCGGGGACGGCGGCGGTCCATGCGGCGAAGAGGGCGGGAAAGCCCGGATTTTGGGCACACTTCGGGTGTAGCTGCCAGCGAGGTGGCTTTCCGGGTTGTTGTGCTGCAAAGGCGTATGCCTTCTTATCGCCGCTCACGCCGAAAATGATGGCACACGGGTAGTCTGATTTCGGGGTCTTAAATTTGCAGGAGGTTGATTTATAAGGAAATATAAATGTTTTTCGGGTGAAATGCGGTCGGTGAGGCCGGTTGGTTTTTTTGGGCGATGTGACGAGCGGGCGGACGAGGTTCCTCCCCGCACGGGGCGGGTCGGGCGGCGGGCGTGGGGTCAGGCTGCTTCGGGACGTCTGATTTCGGGG
>JAWXCM010000341.1:0-4484 GCA_034408745.1 Bryobacteraceae bacterium | reverse complement strand
TGTTTCGCGCTGCGCTTCGTCCTGCGCGATGCCTACAACTTACACCACGCACCTGCCGAATCCGAACAGCCCAAATCGCAACTTACTGATAAAAAACAACATAAAGCTCAAACATAATTCAAACGGCACTTTCGCCTCAGCCGAGACGGACCGTTTCCCCCCCCTGCATCGACGATTCGTGCGCCGCAAGAGTAAGCTCGTTCACCCGCCAGATGTCCGCCTCCGTCACGATCCTCGGCTTGCCCTCGTAAACACCCTGCAGAAAATCGATCAGCACGTGCCCCTCAGGCGGCAGCTCCGTAATCACCCGCGGCTTCTGGTCCGCCGTAACCACCGTCACCCCCGTCGCCTCCATATACTCCGCGACACCCTTCGTGCCCGCCAGCCGCACCCGGTCGTCCCCATGCGTCGGCGCCGACTTCGGCCGCAGATAATCCATCCGCAGTATCGCCAGCCCGCCGTTGTCCAGCTTGTACACCGAGGCGCTCACGTTCTCCTGATCCCCCATTTCGGGGAATCCGACATGCGTCTGCCACGCCGTGGCATCCACCAGCTCCCGACCGCTGGTCCACCGCATCAGGTCGATCATGTGAATTCCGATCCACAAGATGGTGCTCCCGTATGTCGCCCGCTTCACCTTCCACTCGTCCGTGCTGGCCTTGTACGACTTCTGCGCCGAGACCTGAATCACGTCGCCAATCAACCCGTCGTCCACAATCTTCTTTAAAGCCTTAAACTGCGGCTCAAACCGCATCGGAACCAGCATGCTGACATGGATGCCGCTGTCCTTCACGGCCTGCTTCACCTTGCGGTAATCGGCGGAACTTACGGCATACGGCTTCTCCGCGATCACGTGCATCTTCCGCTTCGCGCACTCCAGAATCGCGGCCGCCCGCCCCCCGTTGTCATTGCACAGCCCCACCACGTCGGGCTTCTCCCGGTCGAGCATCTCCGTCAGCGACCCATACTTCATCGCCGCAGCGACATACTTGTTCTTCGCCAGCCGCGCCAGCTCCTTCTCCGACCCCGCCACCCCGGCCAGCTCCACATCCGGCAACAGCGGCAGCGGATCCAGAATCTCGGCCATGTGACCCGGGCCCGTCAACATGGCCAGACGAATCTTCTTCGGCAGACGGACCGTTTCCGCTCCAGGAGCGGCAGCGGCAGCCAGCGCGGCGGCGGCAGGGACACCGGCAATCAGCGAACGGCGAGAGATGGGCATCCTTCAATCTTATTCATCCCGCCGCCAGACTGTTACAATCAAAGATCGGAATATGGCGATCAGCAAAGCATTGCTCGAAATTCTCGTGTGCCCGCTCGACAAGGCGGAGCTTGAGATGAAACCCGACGGCTCCGCCCTGAAATGCACCCAGTGCCGCCGGGTGTACCCGATCCGCGATGACATCCCAGTCATGCTTATCGACGTGGCCACTATCGAGGAGTAAATAGCACCGGTGTCGATCCTGGCGGAATTGCCGGAGGCGGCAGCGGTTGCCATCATTCGGCTTCGATCCCTCGGAGACTGCGTTCTCACAACGCCCGCCATCGCGTTGCTGAAACAGAGCAGACCGGATCTCCGAATCGGTGTCGTCGTAGAGGATCGCTTCCGCGCTGTGTTCACCGGCAATCCCGATATCGCCGCAATCCTCGAGCCCTCACTGCTGGCCCTGCGCCGCTTCCGCCCCACCCTCACCATCAACCTCCACGGCGGCACCCGCAGCCTGACGTTGACCGCCGGCTCCGGAGCGCAACTCCGCGCCGGATTCGCCCACCTCCGTGGCGCCAGCCTCTACAACCTCCACGTCCCGACCGCCCAGCAGATCCTTGGCATTGAGCGCCGCGTCCATACAGCCGAGCATCTCGCGTCCGTCATCTTCTGGCTCGCCTGCTCACGCGGCGTCGAAGTCCCCCGTGCCCGCCTCTATCCCATCGAGCCCGTACCCAACCCGCCCGCGGGCCGATACGCCGTCCTGCACCCCGTAGCCGCGACCCCGGAAAAAACCTGGCCACCCGACCGGTTCAACCAGGTAGCCGCCGACCTCGCCGCCCGTGGCATCCAGCCCGTATTCACAGGCGGCCCCGCGGACGACCTCTCCGCTTTCTCTCACTACCGAACCCTCGCCGGCGAACCCCTCGAACACACCAAATCGCTCATCTCCCAGGCCTCTCTCTTTATCGGCAACGACAGCGGCCCGGCCCATATCGCAGCGGCCTTCGGCATCCCGGCCATCGTCCTGTTCGGCCCGTCCGACGCCACCGTCTGGGCGCCCTGGCGCACGGAATCCCGGGTTCTGCAAGCCGACCCAATCAGTGGCATCGCGACGCGATCCGTGCTCGAAGCCGTCAGCCGCCTCTGCACCCCAGCCGAGGTGGCCCGGTGAGCTCCACCCGAGTCCTGCTCCGCTTCACCCGCCCCTACTGGCCGCTCCTCGTGTTGTCGGTCTTTCTGATGGCGCTCGCCGGGGCCGCCCACGCCATGATGGCGGTGCTCATTCGGCCGGTCTTCGACCTTGTCCTCAACCCCGTCCGAATCACCGGCGCGACAAAGCTGTTCACCGTCCCGCTCAGCGGCCGGACCGTCTTTCTCGAAGACTTCGCCCCCGTCTGGCTGCACGACGCCTGGCAGCTGGTGGCCTTCGCGATACTCACAGTCTTCTTCCTCCGCGGACTTTGCGATTACTTCGGCAATTACCTGGTCAGCTGGGTCGGCCTCCGCGCCGTCACAGACATTCGCCAGACCGTCTACGACCGCCTGCTTCGCCACGACGGTGCGTTCTTCCAGCAAACCTCCACCGGCCGCATCATGTCGTCCGTGATGAGCGACATCGACAAAATCCAGGTGGCCACTTCCAGCATGCTCGCCGACTGGTTGCGCCAGTCCTTCACCGTCGCCGGACTCCTCTTCTTCGTTCTCCAGGCCGATTTCAAGCTCGCGCTCTTCAGCCTCACCGTGCTGCCCATCGTGCTGGTACCCACCGTGCGCATCGGCAGGCGAATCCGCAGCACCACGCGACAGGCGCAGGACCACGCCGCCGAACTCAACGAAATTTTGCAGGAGACCATCGTCGGTCAGCAGGTGGTGAAGGCCTTCGGCAGTGAGCAGCACGAATCCGCCCGCTTCCACAGCGCGGCCGAACGCTTCCAGCGCTGGACGCTCCGCTACGTCGCTCAGCAGGCCATCGCCTCACCACTCATCGAGTTCTGCGCCGCCCTCACCATCGTCGGACTCCTCGCCTACGCCCGAACGCAGATCGTCGCCGGAACCCTCACCACCGGAGCCTTCACCAGCTTCGTCATCGCCTTGCTCATGCTCTACGAGCCGGTCAAGCGACTCACCGGCATCCACAATATCTTTCAGCAGGCCATGGGCGCGTCGCAGCGAGTCCTGGAATACCTGAACGAACCCATCCGCATTCAGGACGTCCCGAATCCGGTCCAGCTCAAGGTCTTCCGCCGCTCCGTCAGCTTCGAAAACGCCAGCTTCCAGTACCCGGAATCCAGCAGCGGCTTCGTGCTCCACAACATTGACCTCGAAGTAAAGGCGTGTGAGGTAGTGGCGCTCGTCGGACCCAGCGGAGCAGGGAAGACCACCCTCGCCAACCTGGTGCCTCGCCTGCTCGACGTCACCTCCGGGGCCGTGCGCATCGACGGCTACGATGTCCGCGAAGTATCGCTCCAGTCCCTGCGTTCTTTAATCGGCATCGTGGCGCAGGACACGTTCCTGTTCAACACCACGGTTACTGAGAACATCCGCTACGGCTCACCCAATGCCACGCTTGATGACGTGCGCGCGGCCGCCCGAAACGCCATGGCCGAAGAGTTCATAGAAGCCCTGCCCTATGGCTATGACACCGTCATCGGCGAACGCGGCATGCGACTCAGCGGAGGCCAGAGGCAACGCATCGCCATCGCCCGGGCTCTGCTTCGCAACGCGCCCATTCTCATCCTCGACGAGGCCACCTCCCATCTCGACACAGAATCTGAAATGCTGGTACAAAGCGCACTGGCGAACCTGATTCAAAACCGTACCGTGATAGTCATAGCCCACAGGCTGTCCACCATTCGACGCGCCGACAAAATCGTCGTGCTGGACCAGGGCCGCATCACGGAGATCGGCACGCATGAGGACCTCGTCACCGGTGGCGGCATTTATCAAAGACTCCATGAACTCCAGTTCCTCGACCCAGAACCCGTGGTGAACTCATGACACTCCGCAGCATGACCGGCTTTGCCCGGGTCCGCGACACCATCGCGGGAATCGACGTGGTACTCAGCATCAAGTCCGTAAATCACCGCGGCCTCGATACCCATTTCTATACCGGGGCGGAGTTCGACCCCTTCGAAAATGCCATGCGAAGCGCCCTGAAGCGATTCGTGAACCGCGGGCATCTCGACATCCGTACGCAGTTGACGCGCGCCGACAGCAGCGGGCCGCTTGCCGTCGATATGGCGAAGCTCGACGCCTATACCGCGGCATTCCGCGC
>JAWXCM010000340.1:0-2761 GCA_034408745.1 Bryobacteraceae bacterium | reverse complement strand
GCACGCGCCCGCCGTGCTCTCGATCGTCGACCGCACGCCCGAACGCTGGACGATGCGCGTTCGCGGCTATGGATCGGGCTGGATGCGCGCCGCCGGGTCAGCGCAGGACCTCATGGCCCATGCGGAACGAATCGGCCAGCGCTGGCTCAAGGGCATTCGGTTCGCGCTGCAACTCGCCTCTCGGTAAACGCTCGCCTGCACTGCTCGCCCCGATTCTTCCTCAGAGACGCCGGCACCACCGCGCGCGCCTCCACCGACATCTCGCTACGGGGCAGATGGCCCGATCCTCAATGGTTTTCATAGTCCCATCTGACCCAAGGACGACTTGGTTGCACCTTGAACTCTATGGGTGTCCCAAAAACGCTGAGCCGGTTGCCATTGCCCGCGGCCAGATCGGCCGCCGGATCGGTCTGGCGCACGAGGCGGCCCTGGCGGTCGTAGCTACGCACCCGCCCCTCCGTTCTACCGGATTCGCCCCGACGTTCTGGGTGTCCTGATCCTGGCTACGGGATTCGTCCCGACGTTCTGGGTGTCCTGATCCTGGGATTCGTCCCGACGTTCTGGGTGTCCTGATCGACGTTCTGGGTGTCCTGATGGTGTCCTGATGGTGTCCTCCACTACTTTGAACACGACGATGGATCTCTCCAGAGTTTGAGGTGTAAACCATTCAATCCGAGATCGCTTCGCGCCCGCGGAGTTGTTCGGTAAATTGTCATAACGCCGCGACCGCGAAGCGATCCGGCCTAACTAAGGCCTAGGTTTGACCAGTGAAGGCATTTCTGCCATTCGAAGTTCAAGCTATCCGCCTGATGGCTGGCGCCGTTGTGCCCGAGCCGCTTCTCGAGCGAGTGCTAGCAGCAGCTAAAGCGGATCACTATGAATACACGGGGTGCGGCTACTTCCTTACGGTCAAGGACCCCGAGCTTCCAGTGGAAAGGCGCTCACTGTGGGAGCCCCCCGTCGCCGGAGTCGCGGGCGAAATTCAGGCTGGATTTGTCGTCTATCTCGGCGATGGCGAACTCACGTTGGAATGCCATACCTGGGGAGCAGTGGATGTACCACAGAATTTCCGCGAGATGGCTGTGAACATCATCACGCCGCCAGTCAACTACGTGGATCTTCGCAATGAAACCTAACCGCTCATTCCGGCCGGCCACGTTCGGCGGCCGCTGAATTCAAGCGCTAGGGGGAGCACCAACCAAGTAGCTGCAGACTTAGAAAACCTCGCCTACGGGTTCTTCCGAGAGCAACCCTCTGCGTGCCGTCGTACAGCTTCACTGGTCGATGGAAGGGATCGTCATCGGCGGGTTACTTGCCTTTCCGGAGTAGAGGAACAGCCCTCCCCTGTTCTGCCGGATTCCCGCAAGCGCTCTGGGTGTCCTGATCCGGTGTCTGTCCCAAAAACGCTGCCATTCCTCGACGCGCCCTCAGCACCGCCTTGTTGACAGTGTCCTGTGCACGGACACAACGTCCGAACTGCTCCATGGCCGCGTCGAACTGGAGGAGGTCATGGGACTCGCCGAATACCGGCGCAAACGCAACTTCAGAGCCACGCCGGAACCCGCGGGCGGCGGCGCGCGCCAGGCTGAGCGTTCGTTCGTCGTACAACTCCACCACGCATCGCACCGGCACCGATGAACGGGGTGAGGTTAACTTAGTGACGTTGGGAAGTAAGTTAACTTGACCCCGGTACTTGCCTTTATCCGCCCCCGCCGACGCGGAAGGCTCGGCCGTGGAGCTCAAGTGTCAATGCTTGCTGGCCTATCCGGTCCGACTCGACGTCATCCATCGGCGCCTCGGCGAGCTATCCTGTTTCACTTGGCCCTTACCTCGAACGTCAGATTTCACTGGGCTGGTTATCGCGTTACCCTGCGCCGCGGGTATCAGGGAAGCCAACCGTCATGACTACTCCCAAAGCCGAAGTTGCTGAATTACTGAGTTCGCTTCCCGACAGCGCGAGCTGCGAGGACATCCAGTATCACCTGTATGTCATTGAGAAGATTTGGCGCGGAGCCGAACGGGTTGAGACAGAAGGCGCGCTGAGCCATGAAGAGGCGAAAAAGCGGCTCAGTCGATGGCTCACGAACTGACCTGGTCACCCGAAGCAGTTAAAGACGTTGAGCAGATCGCCCCTCCCCTGTTCCGTCGGATTCCTGCCGGCGCCCTGGGTGTCCTGATCCGGCGGCGTTCCCGCATCGGGCGCGCTGACGTCGGCGCTGCTCGGCAGTCCCCTCCCCTGTTCTGCCGCATTCCTCCCGGTGCCCAGGGTGTCCTGATCCGGTGTTCTGGGTGTCCTGATCGGCGATCCACCGATGACTGATTTCCATCCGTCCATGAATGGAAAACAGTCATCGGTGAGTGAAATTCAGTGGCCGGTGAGTGACCGCATACCCATGGACGAGTGATTTTCAGGAAACGGTGAGTGACCGCTCACTCATCGATGACTGATTTTCAGAGGACCGTGAGTGCGGCGCAGTCACCGTCCTCTGAAAACCAGTCGTCGATGAGGAAAAACCAGTCATCGCCGGGACGCAAGAGCATGCCGTCAACGAGCGAGTACCGGCCGCCCTGCTCGCGCCGCCGTATCGACACCGCGAGCGGCGCAGCGAAGAACGCGGTCAGGTTTCCGCGATAGGCCTCCACCCGACACCGCGGCAACGGCAACCCGCCTGAAACGCCGGAGCGGCGCAACGCCGCCCCGGCAGCGAGGGACTTACGGTCCCGTATCGAAATGGGCTTCCAGCAGCCCACGCACATCGCG
>JAWXCM010000339.1:0-18302 GCA_034408745.1 Bryobacteraceae bacterium | reverse complement strand
TGATTCTAAGCGCTGCATTCCAGTATTTCCTCCGCGGAACCATACTGGGCAGCACTGCCAGGCTCGCACCAACTACCGGTTAACTGCCGTTTTTAGGTTGATGGTGGCATCCACCGCGCCGCAGCGAGTGTGGCCGAGGACAACGATCACCGGCACGTGCAGGTGCTCAGCGGCGTATTCGAGACTGCCCAGTACGGCGTCATCCACCACGTTACCCGCCACGCGCACCACAAAGAGGTCGCCCATGCCCTCGTCAAATACCACTTCCGGAGGGACCCGGGAGTCCGCACAACTCAGGACGGCGGCAAAAGGATGCTGCGCCTTCGCGACGATGTGCCGTGTTTTCGAGTCCTGGTGAGGGTGGAGCAGCTTTGCATGGGCATAACGCCCGTTGCCCTTCATCAGCATGTCCAGCGCAACGGCTGGAGAAGGGCCTGTTGATCGTTCCGTTTCCGCGAACACCGACACAGCCATCAGGCAGAAGCCAATCACTGCGAGGATAGGTCTCACGCAAAAGTTCCTAACCTGATGATACCCCCATAGTGCGAAAGCTGTACCCATGGCTCGCCTTAGACGATGTGATAATACGGAATTTACTACTTTCAGGCGAATGCCCGCTTGATCTCCTCAATATCGATTGAGCCATCCAGATCCGCGATCTCCACCCTGCCTTCCAAAATTGAAAAGAAGAAGGCCGCGACTCTCTCGGTAGTCAGCTCTGCCAGTGTCCCATCAGCATGCGCGCCCAGATCATAGGTCTTCAGCAACTGGGAACCAAGGCTGGCGGCGCTGAGCAGGAAGTGGTTCTGCATCTGGTCCAGATCGATCAGATCAACCGCCAGCACCTTGCTGGCCACCGAGTAGCTGTTCACCAGAAATGTGTTCCGCGAATCGTCCACCAGAACTGATCGCTGTGCGTCCACCTCCATGTCGAGGACGATTTTGCCGGTATTGGTTTTTTGCGCGGTTCCGCAAAACAGCGAACCGAGGTCAGCCAGCGTGAGGTTATGAAAAGTCGTACCGGGCAGAAGCGCTATCGGCTCAACGGAAAAAGCAGATGGGTAAAGCAGGTAGTTGGCCAGACTGGCACGAACGGCCGGACTGTTAAACGTACCTGCGATACAGCCATTCAGCGAAAGCCGCCGGGTGGCGAACACGCCGCCCATTACGACGCAGTTATCGAGTTCGATTTCCTCGGCGAATATGCTCGCCGCGACGAAGGCATTGCGGAGGCGCACTACCCTGGCGTTCAGATCGGCACCAAACCAAACCCTGGCCGACGGCGACAGGCAGACCACGGGCCCGGAGCTGGCTACGGCCTTACGGAACCGGACGACACCCTTCGCCTCGGTGCGCAGGTGGATTTCTTCCTGAACGTAAACCGCTCCCATCAGGTCGGCAGGCCCATCTTCGATTTCAAGATTGCGGGCGAACAGCGATCCTTCCACCACCACGTTGCCTTGAAGCGTGATGTCGCGCGCGAGTTCACTGGACCCCCGGGGCAGGATGGAGGACCGGACCAGGTTGTCTCGCAGCATCAGGCGCTCATCCCCAATACGGATCTCTTTCAATTCGTTCATCACTTCTCCCGTCGCCCCGCTATGACGCATGCTGCGGAACTGGACTCCCAAAGCTGCGCCATCAGAGTGGAGATGCGCCGGTCCTCCTCCGATGTCGCCTGGCCGAATCGCCTTTCCACGCAACGCTGAAATTCCCGCTGCAAACGAAGGCGAACGCTGTGCGGTATTGGCCTCCAGCCCCACGAGCCAGGTTCCGCCATCTGTCTGGTGACAGTGGCCGTCACTGCCTGGGCTGCTCGGACAGATAGCCCGTCTGGGCAGGTTACAGTGTTCGCCGTCAGACCTCCGGAACCGTCGGCGGCCATCAGCAATACGGGCACCCAGTGGCTCCCCCGATCCTCGACGCGCCGGCTCGACACAATGTCCCGCATCGAGCGGCCAAGTGATCGCTCCTGAACAAGGTGGTTTCTGGCGCTGTTCAG
This sequence comes from Bryobacteraceae bacterium, assembly GCA_034408745.1. Lineage (GTDB taxonomy): Bacteria > Acidobacteriota > Terriglobia > Bryobacterales > Bryobacteraceae > JAWXCM01. The sequence goes on along the minus strand of JAWXCM010000339.1, from coordinate 16,300 downwards.
CATGGCCAGCGCCCGGCGGCGGATGCGAGAAACCACCAGCAGGGTTTGGGTTTCACCCAGCTCTCTCGCGATGGTCAGACTCAACGCGGCCAGCGAAAGCCGCTTCTGCTTGAGTAACGTCTCCCCAACCTCATCGGCCAGCCGGAAAGAGGGTCTGTCGAGCTCCAGCACACGGCGGCGATTCTCCTCGTCCAGGTTGCGGAACAGGTCCTGGTATCTGGACACGATGCGCTCAAAATCGCGCTGCATGGTCTCGAGGCAAGCCTTGCAGCTTCTGGCCTGCTGCACCATAAGGGCGAGCCGGGCCTCAAACTGGTTCCTCAGGTCCGCCATCTGCGCGTTGAGATCGGTGCGGATGGTCGCGAAGAAGCCCCTTTCGAGGCTCGCCGAGATCCGCGCCGCTCCCTGCTGAATGGCCGCGCGTTGCGCCGCGTTCATCACGCCCACGGCAGCTCCAAGGGCGACCACGTGATGGTTGCAGTTGTTCACACTGCTATCAAAGGGCGACGTGTCCACCGTGATGTTGATGGAGATGGGTTCGGTATGCTCCCAGTGGGCGGTGGTGGACCCGCCGTTTTCGCTGGCCGGGTAATCCACCTTTACCGAGCCGCTGAGCCGGATGGACTCGCGGTAATTCCTGCTGTAGCTCATGCCTCACCTACCCGAACGGATCGCCACTCCGAGGCCCGATACAACAGTGAGATCTCGCTCTGGAGCCTCACGTCCATTGGCATACGAGCAAGCAGTTTTTCGAAGGCCGCCGAGACGGCCACCCTCTCGCGGTTTGTTGGCAATGCCCACCGCAAGCCGGCGAGTCTGCTTCTGATCTCCTGCTCAATCGCCAGTGATCCAGTCAGCGTTGGCGCGGCCCCGCCGGCCAGCAGAACGGTGACCACCGGGCCGACAGAGGCGACCCCATCGGCTTCCATCAGCAGAACGGGAAGATAGCAGGTTTGCCGGATGGCTACCTTCCGCTCCGAGATCACCAACTTCATCTCTCTCTTCAGTTCAACGGCATCCAGCAGGTTGCGCTTGATTGACCCGATCAAATCATTGGCGTTGGCCTTGATCTTCGACGAAATAGCCCACTGGCCTGCCGGGAGCACCTCCACGCCGGAGAGCAAGTAAAGCGCAGCACTGTCCCTGAGCCTTTTCAGCAGGTGGGGAAGCTGACGCGCCGCGAGCTCGGCGGACGCCTGATCCAGCTCGAGAACCCTGCTCCTCAGCGTCTTGTCCAGGGCATCGAACAGATTAGAGTACCGGGTGGCAATCATTTGGTAGTCGCCGCCCATCTGCTTGCGCACTCCGGTCAATGCGACCGACAATTGACGCAGTGAAACCAGCCGCGAATCCACTTCACTGCGGAGCCGGGCCAGTTTCTGGGTAATCTGAGACCGGATGAGGACGTAGAAGCCCCGCTCAATATTGGCGCAGACTTGCTCAGCCGCGAGTTGCTCCTGGCGGATAACCGCCAACTGCATGACCGCAACGGCACCTGTCACCGCATCCACATGGCCGGACACACTGTCGAGAGTGTTGGCCATCGGGGAGGTATCGACGTCAAAGGAAAAACTACTCATCGCGGATCGCCTCCCCCCTCTTCCGTCCCTTCCGGTCCCTCCGGGGCTTCCTCAGCGGCTGCCACTGCCGGAACATCGGGCTCAACAGGTTCAGCCTCCGCATCCAGTTCAGCCAAAGCATCTGTGGCCGATCGCACCAGATTGATGGCAAAGTCCTCGTGAGCCCGCGCCTCGACGCTGGGCTCAGGAGGCAGTTCCGCCATGCGCGCGAAGTGGGCTCCCGCTGCCAGCAATGGTTTGCGCCGGGGATCCAGATCGTGCTGATCGGTCGCCGATCTGGCGATGCTGCGCGTTTCTCCATCTCTCAATGAAGCGTCGAAGAACTCGATCCGCCCGAAGCCTCCCGCGCGCCGGTCGATATCCTCCTTCAGCCGCTCCATGTAGCTTGAGAATTCTTCCTGCTGCTCCTGAAACTGTCTTGCCTGCAGCTCGAACGCCGCGAGTGTTTCTCCCTGATTGCTCTTCGAATCTACCGCGGCATCATCGAGGGAGCCTGAACTCTTCATTTGGTCCGCGGTCTCCTGGAGTGCCTTGAAGGTGCTGAGCGCGGCCGAGTACTCGGCGAAAGTCTCTCTCATCCGGTTCATCAGATCACCGCTTTCCGCGCGGTTTCGCCCGTAGAAGTCCTCAGTATCACGGTGCCACTGGTTCAGATAATCGAGTTTCTGGTCTTTAATGTGGTTGTAGACCTGCAGACGCTCGACCCGCGTCTCCGCCATCAGGGTCTGAATCACCGGCGTGATTACCTCTTCGTGAATCTGGTGCATACCGAAGGGAAATGAGGTACGGGAACCATCCTCCGCCACCCAGTTTCGCGACGCCAGATCGTACCGGACAGCTGAGCTTCTGTTCAGATTAAAGGGGCGGTAATCCTCGATGGACTCCTGAAAATCAAACGAAGCCATGCGGATTCGCTCAATCTCCTCCGCTTCCAGCACGGGGGAATAGTGGTTGAATGAAGCCTGCAGGACGTTGACGAACGCCCGGTTTGCGCTGTCGATCATCTTTCCCGACGAACTCGCCTTCATTTGAGTCAGCAACTGCGTGGTCTCACCGAGCTGGCGCATCAGCTTCCTGAAGAACGCGACATACTCCCCGGACTGGCCCTCGAGACTCTTTTTCAGATCGTTCAGCGCCTGAAAGGTCTGCAAATTGGCGTCGTCCGCCCCCGTGTCGAACACCTGAACTTCCGGCGCGTCACCCAGTTCAGTAGTTCCGTGCCTGAACAGGAATTCACTTTCGGGACCTTCGGGAGGAATAATCGACAAGCTGACGGAGACACGGTCCACATCGCCGAGCAAATACGAGACACTGCGCATGTCCCGATCCATGCCGCCCAGATAATCGTACAGCGATACCTGCTGAACCGATGTCGAGTATTCGGCCGTGTCCACTTGTTCGACATTGGCCGATCGCTCCACCAGGGGCACCGTGTTCAGCGAAGCCTCAATGCGCGCCACGCTACCCTTCAGCTCTTCCGGATTCCGCAAGGTCGCCAAAGTGAAGCCCTTTCGCTGCACGGAACCGGAATGGTCCACCAGGATGCTGCCGCCTTCAAACGGGATCCGGGAGGCCACAGGCACGTAAACGACTCCGAGCTTGTGCACCTTGAAATCGCGCCTGATGGCACGATGGGCATCCTGGAACCCCTGAAGCTGACGGTGCTTCGCGCTGGTCTCGGTGGCGGCCACACCCTTAGCCGAATGCAACAGGAATGCACCGACACCCACGGGGAGGAGTCCGGCGACCGACACCACCCAATGCCCCAGCCATCCCAACAAACACACGGCGCAACCTACCCCCAGAAAGATCAGTGCCCTTGTGGTGGCTGATTTCAGCGTCTGCTGTATCTGAATCAACTCCTCCTCGGCGGACCGGACTGCCTGCTCCAGGCTCATCTCCTGCTGAACAATCTGGCTTGCCACCGAGTGGTAGTAGTCAAACAGCGCGCGCGCCTGATCCTCGTAGACGTCCACCGAACCTGCATGAATCCTGCCAGTCACGTTTCCCCTCCACCGGGCGCAAGTGCCACCCGGGCTCGTCAGTCTCTGCTTAGGCCGCTCCTTGGTCCTTTAGCTGCCGGATCAGGAATGACAACTCGCCCAACAGCTTCATCAACCCGCTGGAGTCTTCCCCATGGCTTACCAGAAGCGTCTCAACTTCATCCATCTTGCACTGAATAAGCGACTCCAGGTCCACGGCTTTCCGGTTGCCCGAAGGTGCCATGTACCGAACGTCGTCCCGGCAACGGCCAGCCAATGCGGAAGCCGCAGTGGGCGGACTGGTGCAGGAAAGCCGCAGTGCCAGCGCGTTCAGCCTTTCCCGGAGCGCATCGACTCCGCCCAGCAACTGAGCTTCCCGGACGGCAGTGCCGACTGCGTGTTCATTCGCCTGTGCGGCTGTGATGAGCACTCCGGCCGCGGCCAACAGAACTACCAGGTGCGCCAGCAACTGAAATCGAAAATCGATACTCCACCATGCCCCCCAGACCATGACCGCGAGCGACACCGCCGTGTAGCTGAGATCGAGAAACCACAGAATCCCGAGGGATGGAATCCGCGTCGAGAACTCTCCCTCAGTGTGTGCCAGGAACAGCACTCCGGAGGTATCCATGAGCACGATCAGCAGCCAAACCGCCAGATTCAGCCACGCCACCGGACCCCGCCCGCCGTCCTCAGTCACCAAATAAAAGCCGAGAAGAACCAGCAGCTCCGCCGCAACGATCCAAACGGGGTAAATCCCCCGGGGGAGGAGTTGCTTCGTCATACACGATCCGCCTGATTCCCGCATCCAGGGCAGAACCTGGCCGCCGGCTCCAGCGCCCTGCCGCAGCGCTGGCACGCCAAACCCCTCGCGGGAGTGCCGCAAGCGGAGCAGAACTCAGCCCCGGAGGGTAGCGGAGCCGTGCATTTCGGACAGCAAACGCCCCCTCCCAGGTGGGTGCCGCACGTGACACATCGCTTCGCCTTTTCGTCGTTATCCGTGCCGCATTTCGGGCAGGGCATGAAAGGGTCTCCGCAATGAGGACAGAATCGCACGCCTGTGGAGTATTTCTTTGCGCACCGGGAACAGAATACTTCCCTTCGCGGAGCCTGCGGCGCGGCCGGCCCGGCTGCGGGTCCGGGCGGTGACCCGGGCGGCTGCATCATGGCCGCCCCCATGCCTGAACCGCCAACTCCACCGGTCAACAGCAGCGCCCCCAACAGCCCACTGTCACCGGAGTGGCTCAAAGCATCGCCCACGACACCCAGCGCCCTCTCCTGCTGCCACGTATAGCCCGCGATATTCTGCGCGCTCCTCTTGCTCATGGCTTCGAGAATCAGGCGGCCGTCGTCGGATTCGGAATCCACATCAATCGAGGTGATGTAGAAACCGATCAGGCTGAACCCGTAGTCCTCCCAGAACTCGGCCATCGATTGCTGGAGAAACGCTGACAATTGGTCCAGGTGGCCGGAAATCTGCTTGATTCCCACCTGATTGGCCCGCATGTAGGAGAGCACAACGCTCTTGGTCCGGGATACCAAAGCGCCCTTGAAGTGGTCTGTTAGCTGGCGTGCGGTGAACTCCGTCAACGAGCCGACCAGCTTCACCAGAAATCGCTCGGCATCCACGACTTTCAGCCCGTAACGACCACTGGACACCACCGGGAGCATCTCCTGATAGTCGGGGTCGTGGTATCGCATCGATCCCGTCGTCCACTCGATGTTCAGCGGCATCGTCTTGCTGACGAACCAGACCTCCGCGCGAAACGGGTTGTTTCCGCCGAACGGGATTCCGAACAGGTTGCGGAGAAGTGGCAGATTCTCCGTATTCAGCGTGTGTTTGCCGGGGCCGAACTTGCCAACTATCCGCCCTTTGGAGAACAATACCGCTTCCTGCGACTCCGCCACCACCAGTTGGGTGAACGTACTCAGGTTCTCTTCACCGATCTTCGCCGCGAAGATGGCATTGCTCTGCGGGCTCCAGTGGATGGAATCGATAAATGCCATGACAGGCTGCTTGCTCCTGAAGCCGAACCAACGCGGCTTAACGAGGGATGGTCAATGCTTCTTCCAGCCGGGACTTCAGCCGCAAGCCGTCGGGGCTGTCCGGCCGCAGTTCCAGCGCCGAATTCAGCTGGCGCAGAGCCGCCTGGTATTGTTCGTTCTGATACAGCGTCGTTGCCGCCGAAAGGTACTGCGCGAACGCAACATTTGCTATCTCGATCAGGCGGGCTTGTTCCGGCGTGGGGCGCATGTCCGCTCGAACAACCGGAGGCGAGTATAGCGAACAGACGAGATCCATATCGACGTCGTAATAGCCGGATGCGCGCAGGCTGACGTGATGTTGGCCCCGGCGCACTTCAGTCTTCAACTGCCCCTTCTCCGTTCGTCCCACTGCCAGTCCGTCGATGGACACATTCGTCGGGGCGCTGGCAAGGACAACCAGAGGAACCGGTTTCTCGGTCAGCCTGATCTCAGCCGTCGCGGTCGCAAACGGAGTCACGAACACCGAACCCTCCAAATCGAAATACTCCAGGTGACTCACCGTGACCCGGCGCGTGCCGAGAGGGACCCTGTCAAAGACGACAGGCTCCGGCAAGGCTGTGGATTCCGGCGGCCGTGAAACATTCATCCCATGGGCCTGATCAACAACAACACTGGCACCAGGCACCTCGCAGACCACCCGCAGGACCTGCCCCCGCGCCAGAATGAACGTCATCGCGGTCAACGCGGCCAGCGCCACAAAACACACCGTGAACCACCGGAACGACTGGCCCCGGCCGCCGGAGAAGCCACGAACCGGAAACGTGCCGGACGCATTCATTGTGGATCTCCCTGCGCTTCCTTACGGTGTGCCGCCATTACCGCCCGATTCATCAGGGCCGCAGCCGCGAGCGCCCGGCCGGCATCGGTGGATTCCATATCCAGCAGGCTGCTGCAGAAACTGAGACCCAGCCTGCGCCCACCCGACCGGACGTCGAGGTGCACACGTTTGGACAGAACGTACCACAGGTAAAGTCCGGCGGAAACGACCAGGCACAGCACAAGACGGTAACGAAGCTCTCCTGCTGCGTCCAGCCTCTGCCACGAATCCCTTGATTCAACCACCAGTCCCAGAAAAACTCTCCCGACGCCGTAAATCGCCACGCCCAACGAAACAATCAGGACTCCAAACGCCCGATAAAAACCGGCGGTCGTGTTTTGCACCGCGGCGAGCGGGGCGTAGTCGGCGGTGAAGCCCCACAATCCCGCTTTCTCAATCGTGAGATCCTCCCGGGTAATTCGCAACTCCACCGTCTGGCCGACACCGAGTTTGCTGAGCAGGGCCGCCCACAATCCTCCCTGCCTGCCTCTCATCAGCAACAGCACGGGACTGGATGCGGCTGCCTCATCCAGAACACACTCAGTCAGCACGAACTTCGGGCCCAGGCGAAAGGTGCGAGCAGCGTCAATCACCACGACCGCGACGGCGGCCATCAGACCCAGTTCCGAAAAATCAGAAATCGCCACTGGGATTTGCCCCCCCTGCGCCAACGTGAAAGCAGAACTGTATCAGCAAAGGCTGGAGAAAGCAAACGAGTTCAGTCCTGGGAAGCTGACACGTGGACACCCATTAATCCGGGAGACATTTCGGTAATTAGAAGACACTAAGCTCACTGCCGTCTATCGGCACGCGTTTCAAACGCCTCTTGCACGAAACCCTGAACCAGCGCATAATCGGAGTTCACCGTGAGCAGAAAGGGCGGACCGGATTGGAAATTCGACATGCTCCCGCAGCGGTGGGCGAGCGTCTTCTTTCTGTTGGTCTTCGTCCAGGTTCCGGGTCTACTTCCGCATGCCTCGGCCGCCGTGACCCTGGTGTTTCAGTCGGGCCAGTCCGGCTGGCGAACCGAAAGTGTTGAAAAAATCAACATAAATGGTCGCCCAAAAGTTCGTTTAGCTACAACGGACCGGATTCTTCCTCAGCAATACAAGGGACTTGTGGAACGGCTGCTGGAGCAAACCTGCGTCCGTGTTCACGCCGCTGGCTATCCGTTGATTTGGGTCTCGGGTGCCTGGCAGCCTGCCTATCCGGACGGACTGGCGATCAAATCCCAGACCACCGCAACCGCAGCCTGGCAGTCGGTGAAACTCCAGATCATCCGCCAGCCCAGGGGGAAGGCCGAAGAGATCCCGGTCACGGGCCTGGTGGCGATTCTCCCCGCAACTGAATCCGGGGACGCACTCGCTGAGTTCGTGGCCGACGTCCGGAACTTCACCGGAGTTGGTGAAACCGGGCCCGGCCAGGCATTCGACCATCAGATGTCGTTGTTAGTGGCGGTGGCCCCGTCAGCGCCTCCCGCCGCCGCGGCGCGGCTCAAGGCGCTGCTGTCCTCCCTGATGGCGGGAGTCGCTGAGCGCGCCGGGACCGGCATCGTTGCGCTGCCCGAACTCCAGACGGCACTTCGTGTCGCGGCCATCGCTGAACTTGCATTCGGCCAGGATCCGGCGCTCCGCACCCTGCGGGGCACCATCATTGGCCGCAAGAACTGGCTCGACCAGAGAGTCGCTATCCTGAAAGCCCTCGCCAGCATCCGGGGATGGGACTTTTTTCTGGAAAAATATGGTGAATTCGAGCGATTCGACCACTCGTTCGACGACCTGCGAAAAACCCGGACCGAGGCATTCAGGGAGAGCGCGGGCGAGCACCGCGAAGCTGGTCAGCGATTCTATTCCAGCAAGCAGTTTCCAGCGGCTATCCGGGAGTTTCGCCTCGCCTCGCTGCGGAGCCCGGCAGATCGGGATCTACAGGCATTACTGGACTCAGCTCGCATTGAAGAAGCCCGCGACACGGCGCGCCGCCGTCAGCGCCCTCGCCCGGACCCCACATCGGCTGCCTTCCGGCAACTCCAGCAAAGCCTGGTGTTCGCGGAAAACTACATCAGGGACGGAAAGCTCGAGCAGGCGGAGGGTGAGATCCTGCGCATGGAGACGCTCGATCCGCAGGGTGCCGACGGCCTCCTGATGAGAGCCAGGCTTCACCAGGCACGAAAGCAGTTGCCACAGACACTTGAGATTCTGGACGACTATGACCGCAAGGTGATCGACCCCGCCGAGATTGCGAAGGGCGACGCGTTGCGCGCGAACATTTTGTATGAAATCGCCAGCACCCGCGACCGGCTGGCGAAAGAGATCGAGGTCGCCACCGCCCGGGGAGACTTCGCCGAGGCCTCGCGGCTGGCCCGGTCCGGAGCCGCCATCGCGCCCGCCGACCCCAATTTGAACTATCAGGCAGGCGTGCAGGCGCTAATTCTGCGCGACCACGCAGGGGGAACACGTTATCTCCGGCGGTATCTGGAGCTCTCAAAGGCCTTGCCGCTTGAGGCACCGCGAAGGGGGACGGTGTACGGTGTGCTTTCCGCCTCTGTTATTGGCAACGCAGCCGCTGCCGTTGGTGCACGAAGCTGGTTTAGCGGCCAGCCGCTGCAGGACGGAGTCTACTATTGCCCGATGAGCCTTGCCCCGGCGGCGAGGCCACTCGAGGTCAGGGCCTCGCGTAAACAGACTTCCAGTTTCGAATGGGGCACGGCAGACCGGCTGATCAGTGTGAAAACCGTCAATGGTACGCCTGGCGAAGCGGGCTCGGCTGTGTATTTTGACTACTTTCCGGGCGGCGGTGTCCGCCGCGTCAACACTGAGCCGTTCAGCCAGCAGGAGGAGGTTCCCCTGCTGGCACCCGACTCCGCAAAGGTCACGCCGCGCGGAGCCTGGACTTTGCTCCCGAATCATCCCCAAATCGACGTTGCGATGGTGCAGCGGTTTACCGGAAAGAAAGTAGCCACCGTGGTCGCCGGAAACCCCTACTTCCACCCTTTCGTCTGGACCGGCCTCTTCACTTTTCTGGCGGAGTACGATGCGGATGGACGGATTCGTTCCGCCAGCCAGATCAATCTCCCGACAACCGCGCCAGCGCGAATCCTCACATTCGAGTGGCAGGATATGCGCCTGACCACTGTCGTCGAGCGTAATTCGAAGGGCGAGCCCACTGGGTATCGCCGTGATATCAGCTATTCCGATGGACAAATTTCGGCGGAAACCGTGCATTTTCAGGGCAAGACCAATAAGATCGAGTATAAGCGTGAGAAGGGCCGACTGGTGGAAGCGATCTGTGAAGCCGACCCTTCCCTCGATTCAAGGTCACGCCGCGTGACGTTCAGGGAATAGTTCATGTCGACGACGAGACGACTGATCGGGACCTTTCTGCTGCTCCTTAACGTCGGCTCCTCCCAGAGTCCGTTCGAACCTCCCCGGACAGGTAGGCGGCAGACGCCGCGCAATGACAAGACCACGTCCCCGGGAAGTATCGATTACACCAGCCTTTACCACAGCCCGCGCGAAGCATCCGTCGTCGCCCTGAAGCGCGCTATCAGCCGGGCTCGTCCCAGAGGCAGCCAGGACAGCACAGTCGGACTTCTTCTGGTCTCCGCCAAGCGGGATCCGGCCTGGGTGGTACCGGTCATCAACCTGGGCATCACATGCGAAAGATCGCAGCGCTGGAGCGATGCCGTTAGCTTCTTCGAGGAGGCCGCCAGGATGCCGGACTCCGGACCGCATAAGCCTCTCATCGAGGGGGAGTTAGGACGCGCCAGGCTCGTGCTCGCCCTCGAGTCCTCACCGGCAGGTCGCCTGCGGCGCGAATATGACGCCGCGCTCCTGGGGCTGCTGGCGAGGTTGAGCGATCCCAAGCTGGAAATCGATGCCCCCCAGCGCCTCGCGAGCATCGACAATACCCGCTGGGAGGCATTCGTGATCGCGGCTCTGCGTGCCGCGACTGCCGGAACCTACGCGGATAGCCTGAAATCCCTCGAGCAAGCTGAGCGGCTGGCACCGCAGGCCAGACGCGACGCCATTTCCGCCGGACTGACGCAGTTGCGGCGCGAGGCAAGCTACGACGCGTTGCGCGCCCGGGGCGACGAAGCACTGGACAAGCACCAGTACCAGGCAGCGGCCGAGGTTCTGTGGCAGGCATGGGAACTTTACCCGTCGCGCGGAGCCAGCGGACTGGAGTCCGCCGTGGCCTGGCTGATGGCCGACGAGGTTTCCCGGGCGGTGCAGGTGTTGGCGCGCCTGCGCCTGGAGGGACCCGTCACTGAAGCGGACAAGGCCACAGCCATGCTGCGCGAACTCGCTGCCGTGAACCCGGAAGCCGCCAGCGCCATCAGCCCCACGCGCACCACAGTGCCCCCGCAACCGCTCAATTCTGTCGCCTCATTCCTCACGATACTCGTCGGCGACCTGGGGACCAGCGAGATGCGGCTGGTGGAGGCGCCATTCCCAGCCTTGCTCACTGACGCCTCGTCGCCTGTTGAACTTTTCGAGGACAAGGAGTTGGAGGGACAGGGCGGCATGTTGCTGTCCAGCGAAAGCGCCTTCACGCAGTATCGCCGCAACCTGCCTGCCCTCAGCGCCCCCCCTGCCCCGTCCACCACACAGGAAGAAACCGGCCAGCCTCCCGCCGCGGCCGGCGTCAACCAGCCACCCGTGCCTGACAAGCCAATCAGCCCTGCTGAGCCGCGCACCCTGCGCGCCCCAAACAGAACCGGCGGAGTCAACCTCGACGTGCGGACTCAGCCGGCCGGAGCAAGTGTCGTTTTCGACGCGGATTCCGCGCTAACGTGCATCGCGCCGTGCCAGTTGAATCTCGCCCCGGGCCGCCACACAGCCAGGATCGTTTTACCTGGATACAAGGACGCCCTCCGGGTGATTGAAACCAGAGAAACCACCAGCCTCGAGGTCAGGCTCGATCAGAAGGCGGGAACAGTCTACGTGACCGGCCCGGCCAGCGGTCTTCCCGTTCACGTGGACGGAAAGCCCACTGGGCAGAGCACGCCCTGCAGCCTCGTGCTTGCCGAAGGTCAGCACGAAATCCAGATCCTGATGGCTAATCGCTCGTCCAGGCGGATGGTATCCGTGCGCGCTGACAGTATGATCAAGATCGAGTTTGATCAGGAGTCCCCTGAATAGGAGTGTGATGACTGACCTGCCCGGCTACGATTGTAATCTCAGCGGTGCGCCCGTCGGCGCAGGGCTGACAGGCAGGGTCTTTCGTTCCCTGACTCCATCGGCTGCTGTGCGCCTGTTCGTCCCGCTTTCCGGTCCCGGCTGTCCCGACCCGGAGGCCCAGAAGCAGTCCTTCCTCATCTGTGCCAGCCAGACTGAACGCCTAAGTCACCCGGCCATCGTGCCAACACTCGAGGTGACCGACGCCGACGGCGAGGCCATCCTCGTCACCCGCTTTATTGACGCGCCGACTCTCGCCTCGGCCGTGGTTCCCGCTGACCAGCGCTTCGACGTGTTGCGCGCCATCGCCGACGGCCTCGACTTCGCGCACCGACAAGGTGTCGTTCACGGAGACTTGAAACCTGGCAATATCTTCCTGATCCCTGGCAGCGGCCCGATGATCGCGGATTTTGCAATTTCAAGCCGAGCACGGTGGACCTCGGGTCCACTCCCTGAGAGGCTGCGCCACTCGTGGCTGTCGCCGGAGCACACAGCGGATCCCGCGCGTCCGGTAGCGCAGTCGGACCAGTACGCTCTGGCGCTCATCAGTTGGGAAATGCTGACCGGCGATGCCCCACAGCCAGGCGCAGAGGCCCGCATTCGTGCGAGAACCCAGTCTAAAGCTACGCGAAAAGCCGGGGAAGTCCTGCTCAGGTCCCTGGCCAGCTTCCCCCCCAGCCGCTATCCTTCGTGTCGGGACTTCGTCGATGCGCTCGCCGAGGTCTGGCCTGTGGTGCCACTGGCCGGGCCGGTAAAGCAGGGCCCCGCCAATAAGCGGCTCATCGCCATCGCTGCCGCCGCGCTGGCCGGTCTGGCAGGCACTGGGATCTACCTTGCCACCCGTACGACCCAGGTTGGCAGACACCCGGCTCAGAATCCCATCGGGGACTCGGGACCGCTCGGCCAGCCACCTCCACAGCACCGCTACGCACCGACCGGACCCGCGCCAGAGCAGGAACCCGCAGGGTCGGCCGTAGCAGTGGGCACCAGTAATGGCAAGCTTTCCGCCATTCCTCCGCAAGCACCGGCTCCGCAGACCGGGATTCAGCGTCCACCAGATGGAGAGGTTAAACGTTCTGCGCAGGCGGCCAGCACCGTCCAGGCTCCGCCCGCAGTGCAGCCACCTCCACAGCCCCCCTCCGCAGCTAGCAGCGGGTCCAGTACCAGACTCGCGCCAGAGCAGGAACCCGCAGTGTCGGCCACAGCAGTGGGCACCAGTAATCGTAAGCCTTCTGCCACTCCCCGGGAACCACCGGTTCAACAATCCGGGACCCAGCGACCACCGGGCGGAGGGGTTAATCGCGCGATGCAGCCTTCGTCTCCGGCACAGGCTCCGCGCGCGATGCAGCCTTCGCCTGCGGTGATGCCTCAGCCGGCGATTGAGATAGTGGCCTTCTCCCGCACCACACCCATCCAGCCAGGCTTCAGCTTTCACGAGGGCGACAAGGATCTCGGCGAGTTGGGGCAAGGGGACCTGAAGTTACAGGTGAAGGGCGGGGACCGCGACGACGGGCTTACCGTACACTGGGCGATCAATGGCATCGTGATGGAGATCAAACCCGTTCGAGCCAACCAGACAGTGGAGTACGGAAACGCACCCACCGCGGGCACCTACACGGTGGCCGTGAAACGCCGAGGCAAGCTGGTGCAGCAGGTAGTGTTTCGAATCGAAAAATGAGACTCATCCACCCAACTCTTCGCATCGCCGCCCTACTGGCGATTCTGACCCTCATGCCTGGGTTGTTGTCCAGTTCAGGCCAGATCAGCCCCACTCCCACCACCCCGGAAGCCGCCGTGGCCCCTCAGGCCACTCCCGAGTCCGACCGCTTTCCCGCGCTCCGGGAACGGGCGGACAGCCTCAAGCTCCAGTACGAAAAGTCAGACGGCGTCAACATGGCTGAAGTGGACAAACTGCTCCGGGGCGACCGCTGTCAGATTGCCCGGGTCAGCGGATTGCTGGATCGAACCAGGCAAGCCTTCAAGGACTGGTATGAGGCGGAGCATATCTATTGGAAAAGCTGGTCTGAGAAAGAGGAGGAGCGGGTGGCGGTGTCGCGCAAGAGCCTCGCCTTGATGGAATCGGAGCAACAACGCACCCGGGAACTGGTCGAGTCCACCCGCAAGGACCGCGATGAGCTGCTCCAGCGCAAGAGCCAACTCGAGGCGACCGCCAAAACAGCGGACATCATCCGCGCACTGGACGATCTGCTGGTCGACGTCAGGGAGAGTGAGGCACGCCTCAGTCAGGCTGAGAAACGATACACAGAAATCACCGCCAGTGTGGAAAGCGGCAGGGCCTCCCTGACCGCCAGGCTGGTTGAGATCCGCCAGAGTCTTCGCCGGGTTGAGGCCTACGGACTGGAAGCCGCGTCCTACTACGAAGAGAAACGCAAGGAGGCCCAGGAGGTTTGCGATACTTCCAGGCCACGGACGGGCAGTGTTCCACCAGCCAAACCTGGCCGCGCTAAACCGAGGTAGCCGTGAAATTGATACTTCCGCTGCTCTTCGTTCTTGCCTCCGCGCTGGCTCCGGCGCAGCATGTCCAATTGCTGAAAGATCTCGCGTCCGCCGAGTCGGACTACCGCGACGCGCAGGAGGCCTGGTCCAGGAACGACCCGACCCTCGAAGGGGACCTCTTCAAGGGAGACCCCGCGGACATCCGGAGGCGCATCCGCAAGTCCGCAACCCTCCGGGACGAGATGATGCAGCGCAAATCCACTTACCTTGCCTTTGTCGTCCGGCAGTTCGACGAGCTCCAGGCGAAGCTCGTACCCGCCACGAGTACCCTGCCCACTGATGCACTCAGACAGGAAATCAACCGCGAGCAGACGAGGTTGCTGGAAGACCAGAGCCGCATCGATACCCAGTTGCGCGAGATGCCGACAGGCGACCAGAACGCCCTGGTCCGGAGCGCCATGAGGGCCCAGGTGGAAGCGATCACCAGGATGCGCAGTATCATGACCGAGCGGGTAACCTCGATCGACAGGATCGCGAACGGCCAGCAGGAAGCCCAGGGCACAACCAAGGTCCTTGAGGAGAAGCTGGCCGAACTCGGCGAACTGTGGCGAGCCGAGCTGACCCGCACCGAGAAATCTCGCGCGCTCTGGGCGAGGTATTTTCATTCCATGGATACCGCGGTCGCCCAAAGGATGCTTCCCGCCCCACGCGTTCGGTTAGAGGGTAAATGGCGTTACCAGAGCAAAAAAGGGGCCTGGAGCGGAACCGGGGAACCAGGCTCGGTGAGCATGGAACTGAAGGCGAGCGGCGACCAGATCGAAGGCAGTTACGCAGCGGACTTGCCTCCAGCCGCCGGAGCCCCGAGGGTGAGCTTCCGCCTCTCGTTGAAAGGGACGACCTCCGCCACCGGCGAGACGGTGCTGCAGTGGGTCTCCCGGAAGCCGGAAGCCACTGGCCAGATCCTCGTCCGGCTCACCCCGGAGGGGAAGCTCGTCGTGGAACGTACGGTGACGTCCGGCGGGGCAGTACCCGCTGGCACCGAGGTGCTCGTACGCAGGTGAATCAGGCACCCGAAGACGTCAACTTCCGGCGGTCTGTGGGCATCAGTTCCCTGCTCCATCTGGCTGTAATCGCCGCAGCCTTGCTCCCCCCCTTCCTTCCGCACTCCTTGCGCGACCCAGCCTCCGCGAAAAAGGACGACTCCCCGCCTAAGGTGAGGATGTTTCGGATCTCCGCGCCGCCCAGGCCAGCTCCGGACGCGCCCCTGCGGGTTGCCGCGCCTGCTAATCGCCCGGGTATCCCTCCGCCCGCCGCCGTCGACGATCAGCTCCAGGTTGAAGTCAATCTCAGCCGGGTACAGCTATCATTTGCCGACGATCTGGCGGATCAACTCCCCGAAGTCGTCCGTCTGCAAGGCGGCTTCCTCGCGCTGATCGATCCAGCCGACCCCGCGTTCACCAGCCATGTCGCCGAACCGCCGGAATGGAATCTCACCCCTCGTGTCACCGACATCAGCCGTTTTGTTCGCCTCGCCATGTCCCCTCCTGAGCGCTGGGCCGTGTGGCGTCAGGCCGCCCGGGCCTCCGGCCTTTCCATCGACGGCTTGCAAAGCTGCGCGCTGATGGGGAACAACTGGAGGAATTGTCTTCGCGAACAGATCCAACTCGCGGCCAGCCAGTCCGCACCTCGGAACGGCAAGTTCGTAGCCCGCTCGGCCCATTTGCAGTTTCGCGCCGACGCACAGTGCGGCGTCGATGTCGTCTCAGTTGCCGTGACCCCGGCTACCTCGCCGTAGTGTGGCGCAGGCCACTCAAGCGAGCACCTTTTTCCCGGCCGCGATCACTTTCAGGATGGCCTCCACGTCATAAACCGACCCGCCCCATGTCCCCCCGCTTACATCCTGCAGCGCGGCCCAGAGGCGCGTGTCGGCCGGCAACTGAGGGTCGGGCGCGAGGTCCGGCCGCATCGGGCGAGACGCCAGCTCCGCTGGGCGCGTTCGGCGCGATGGCGTTCACCATCGGCAGCTATGATATGAGATGCAGAGTCTGCTGTCGCTGGCTCGTCTGATGGCGACGTTCTATCTGACGTGTCTGGTGTTCATCTTCCTGAAGTACATTCGCGAGGAGCTGATGATCGTGCTGCGCACGTCGTCGTCGGAGGCGGCTCTGCCACGCATGATCGCGCGGATGGAGAGCCTCGGGGCGGGGGCCCGGACGGTGGGACTGGCGATTCCGACGGGAT
>JAWXCM010000338.1:0-14110 GCA_034408745.1 Bryobacteraceae bacterium | reverse complement strand
TGGGCTCGCAGCCCCTGACAGCGTTCCTGGTCGAGATGGTCGACTACCCTGGGAATAACTTCAAACTGCTGAAAAACGAAGCCAAATCGCCGATACGGCCAGGCGAAGAACGAAGGTACAAGGTGTCGAGCCTGATGCCCGGCACCGCGCCCGACTATCTGAAAGCGACAGCGGCCCTTTACGCCGACGGCAGTACGGTCGGCGATTCAGACAAGGTCACACAGTTGAAAAACGCCATCAGACGTTAGAGCGGACTTGCCTCGGCAGGCCACTGGATGTGGACTTTCACATCGGAGCAATCCTGAGTCCGTTTCATCACAGGCACACGAAGACCCGAGAGTTGATCCAGCCCGCGCGGAACCTGAAAGCAGGTCTCCAGAGCAACACCGCATTTTTCGAAATCATCCCTTATAGCGGCTCTGGTCAGTTCCGTAACGAGCCTGCGCTTCCACAACTGCCGTCCGGCGTACGGCCCGTCGGCGATCCGAAGATGCCACACCAAAGCTGGCGTCGCTGTCAGTTCGATTTGGTCAACAATAACGTCATAGTCGCCGTCCGGAACGTCGGCCGTCACATCAAGGGAACTCGCGCTCATACACCACAGGTGTAAGCTGCGGCGAAATCCTCTCAGAACTGTTCGAACTTTTAGCGGTTATCTCACGGTGACCTTAATACCCTGCTGCCGATCTCACACGCCTTGAGTTCCGCGGTGTATACTGCCAGGGAAATGCGAAACAGGTGTCTGGCTGGATTAGTCGGTTTCTTATCACTTTGGGTAGCGGTTCAGGCGGCTCCGTTACCGGTCGCGGCGAAGCCGGAGGAGGTCGGGCTCTCTTCGGAGAGGCTGAAGCGGATCCACGACACCATGCAGGCCCACATCGACGCTCACGACTTCTCCGGCGCAGTGACGCTGGTGATGCGAAAGGGCAAACTGGCGCATTTCGAGGCGCACGGGCTCGCCGACGTGGACGCGAAGAAGCCCATGGCGAAGGACGCGCTGTTTCGCGTCTGGTCGATGTCGAAGCCGGTGACGGGCGTTGCGATCCTGATGCTGATGGAGGAGGGTAAGGTCCGGCTCACCGATCCAGTCTCGCGGTTCATTCCGGAATTTAAGGGGCTGAAAGTTGGCTCGGCAGGCGACGCAGCGAAGCGGGAGATCACGATTCAGGATTTGCTGACGCACGTGTCGGGACTCGGGTCGGGACCGGTCGGGAATGGCGCCATGAAGCAGGTTTCAGGGAGCACCCGGCCGGGTAAGACGCTCGCCGAGTACATCCCGATGTGGGGGAAGACGTCGCTGGAATTTGAACCTGGGTCGAAATACGCCTACAGCGCCCTGGCTGCGTTCGACACCCTGGGGCGGGTGGTGGAAGTGGTTTCGGGGCAGAGTTTCGACCGGTTCCTGCGAGAGCGTCTGTTCGACCCGCTCGGTATGAAGGAGGTTTGGTTTGAGCCGCCTTCCGAGCCCATCGCGGCCCGCATCCCGAGAACCTACCACCGCGTCGACGGCGTCATTCGGCAGACCGAGGCGATCGATAAGCTGTACTACCCAACGTACTTCTCGGGAGGCGGCGGACTGAAGGCGACCACTGAGGAGTACGCGAAGTTCGGAGCGATGCTCGCATCCGGTGGACAGTGGAACGGCAAGCGATTGCTGAGCCCGAAGACGGTTGAGCTCATGGCGTCAGTGTTCGTGCCCGACTCGATGCCAGGCCGAGCCCCAGGTCGCGGCTTCGGACTAAGCGTGCAGGTGGTGAACGATCCTGTCGCCGCCAGCCAGCGTGTTTCGGCGGGCAGCTTCGGCTGGGACGGCGCCTACGGCACGCACTTCTGGGTGGACCCGAAGGAGAAGATCGTCGGACTCATGATGATCCAGACCGACAACCCGAACCGCCAGGCCGACCGGGATTTCGAGAACGCTGTCATGCAGGCCGTTGTCGATTAATAATGGCCTGAGTCTTCGTTTTGCGGTTGCTGCAGGTAGATATTGACAAAGCCTGTGTCCGGCCGGGTGCGCTTCGATACGGTAAGGCTTCGTCCGGCAAGTTCGTAAAGTCGACCCGGGAGATCCGAAAAGACATCGAGATGCATCGCACATTTTTCGAGGTCTTCCCGGATCCACGGAATAGTTCGCTCGGAAATGGGCCGGTATTTGCAGAGCAGCTGCCCGCTAAAGGCACCGCTGGTGATTCGGAAGTGCCAATACAGTCTCGACGGCGGCTGATACTCAACCCGTTCGACCTCCACGTCATACAGCCCGTCAGGTATGTTCTCCATGTTCGTTCCTCGGTCCGAGGCGGAGGAGGATGACGCGTACAGGTCGTTGTACTGCGCCAGGTTAGCCAGATCGCAAGAATTCGTTTCCATGCCACTGTAGTGGAACAGCGGCAGAAATATTCTCAGGTGCGGTCGCAAAAAAATGGGGAGCCCGAAGGCTCCCCTGCTTTCTTACTTACCTGGAACTGACCGCGAAGGTTTAGGCTGCGCCGCCCGCTTCTTCCGCACCCTTGCGCATGGCCTCGAGCTTCTCTTCGCGGCGCTTCGTGCGCTCAGAAGCTCGCTTGACCAGTTCCGACCCAACGAGTTCAAGCATTACCTGCTCCGAACCGTCGCCCCTGCGCCAGCCGAGGCGCACGATGCGGGTGTAGCCGCCCTGACGCTGACCGAACCGGGTGTTGCCCAGCTTGTCGAACAGCTTCTGCACCGCTGCCGGGTGATTCAGGAACGCAGCAGCCTGACGGCGGGTGTGCAGCGTGTCCTTCTTGGCCAGCGTGATCATCTTCTCGACCAGTGGCTTCGCAGCCTTGGCCTTCTGCGGGGTGGTGACGATCCGCTCTTCGTTGATCACACTCATGACGAGGTTCCGCAGCAGCCCACGCCGCTGGTCCACGTCCCGCTTCAGCTTAAATCCGGCAACCTTGTGTCTCATTCCATAACCTCCCGGCCCCCGTCATCCGCCGGAACCGATCCCGGAGGCGGAGCAACCAGCCGGCCCTGCGCATCGATCTTCATACCGAAGCCCAGAGCAAGGTTGCCGAGGATTTCCTTGATTTCGTTCAGCGACTTGCGGCCAAAGTTCTTCGTGCGGAGCATTTCTGCTTCCGTCTTCTGAACCAGATCGCCAATCGTCTGGATATTTGCGTTCTTAAGACAGTTGTACGAACGGACGCTGAGTTCCAGCTCTTCCACTGAGCGATTCAGCACCTCGTTCATCTGGCTTGCAGCGCGCTCTGCCGGCTCTTCAGCGATCTCGGCAATCTCTTCGAAGTTGATGAAGATCGTCATGTGATCTTTCAGCAGCTTCGCGGCCTGCCCAATCGCGTCCTGAGGGCTGATGGCGCCGTTGGACCAGACTTCGATGGTCAGCTTGTCGTAATCGGTCATCTGACCGAGACGGGCCGCTTCCACCGTATAGTTGACCTTGCGCACGGGCGAGTGGACCGAGTCGATCGGAATGTATCCGAGCGGCAGGTCTTCATCGTAGTTGCGATCCGCCGACACATAGCCGCGGCCCGACTTCAGCCGCATTTCCAGCGTCAGGTGGCCACCCTCGCCAACCGTGGCGACGTGCATGTTGCGATCCAGCACTTCGACGTCGGAATCCACTTCGATCTGGCCCGAGAGAACCTCGCCAGCCGAGTCGATACGGAGGCGCGCAATCCGCGTGCCTTCTCCGATCATCTTGAACGGAATCTGTTTCAGGTTGAGGATGATGTCGGTGGCATCCTCGACCACGCCCGGAATGGGCATGAATTCGTGGGCGACACCCTCGATGCGGACGGCCGTAATCGCGGCTCCCCTCAATGGCGCTGAGGAGTACGCGGCGAAGCCCGTTTCCGACCGTGGTGCCGAAACCACGCTCGAAGGGCTGCGCCGTGAACTGACCAAAGCGTTCAGTCAGAGTCTCGGTGTTGGCGACCAGGCGTTTCGGTTTTTGGAACCCTTTGAACATGGAGCGTTTTCTCCTTAAACTGCCTGCGGCTTACTTGCTGTACAGTTCGACGATCAACTGCTCGTTGACCTGAATCTGTACCAGTTCTTCACGCTTCGGCTGAGCCAGAATGCGGCCCTTGAGGGTGTCGCGGTCTACTTCAAGCCAGTTCGGCGTGGGTGCGTGGGCCGTAGCATCTTTCGATGCCAAAATTGCCGGATGGTTGCGGCTGCGCTCGCGAACCTCAATGGCATCGTTCGGCCGGACCTGGAACGAAGGAATATCGGTTTTGCGGCCATTTACCGCGAAGTGCCCATGACGGACCATCTGCCGCGCCATGGCGCGCGACGTCGCCAGACCCATACGGTAGATCACGTTGTCCAGCCGCTTTTCGAGAATCGCCAGCAGGTTCTCACCCGTAATGCCAGGCAGCGCAACAGCCTTTTCGTACACGTTGCGGAACTGGGTCTCGAGGAGACGGTAGTAGCGGCGGGTCTTCTGCTTCTCGCGAAGCTGCAGACCGTAGCCCACAATCTTGGGCTTACGAGCCTGTCCGTGCTGACCAGGAACGAAATTACGCTTTTCAATCGCGCACTTTTCCGTGTGGCAGCGCTCGCCCTTCAGGAACAACTTCATGCCCTCACGCCGGCACTGCCGGCAGACTGGGCCTATATATCGAGCCAAAGTGTGTACTCCTACCTTTACGCATCCAACGCGAGGTGCAGTTTACGGCCTCAGAATCGAGCCTTCTTCCTGCTTCTTTAAACAGCATGAGACGGGACCCTTTTTCAGGATCCCGCCCGGAACAAAATCGATTGCTAAACCAATCAGGTCAAACGCGGCGCTTTTTGGGCGGCCGGCAGCCGTTGTGCGGAATCGGCGTGACATCGCGGATCGACTTGACGTCGATACCGGCGGTCGACAGCGCGCGAACAGCCGATTCACGGCCTGCGCCCGGACCGGCAACGCGAACATCAACGGTACGCATACCAGCTTCACGAGCCTTGTTGGCGGCGGTCAGCGAGGCCTGCTGCGCTGCGAAGGGAGTGCCCTTGCGCGAACCGCGGAAGCCAAGCGAGCCGGAGCTCGACCACGCCACCACATTACCGACCGTGTCGGTGAACGTGACGATGGTGTTGTTGAACGTGGCCTGCACATGGACCAGCCCGACCGGTACGTTCCGCTTCTCGCGTTTCTTAAACGTTTTCTTCTTGGTATTCTTTGCGGGTGCTTTGGCCATGCCTTACTTGCCTACCTTCTTCTTCCCGGCAACCGTGCCCTTGCGTGGGCCTTTGCGGGTGCGTGCGTTGGTGTGCGTCCGCTGACCGCGAACGGGCAGACCGCGGCGGTGCCGCAGACCACGGTAGGAACCCATCTCGATGAGCCGCTTGATGTTCATCGAGATCTCTTTGCGGAGATCGCCTTCCACCGAGCCTTCGGCTTCGAGAATAGTACGAATCCCGTTTACCTGCTCTTCCGACATGTCCTGGATCTTGATGTTCGGATCCACGCCCACGCGGAACAACAGCGACCTGGCACGGGTACGCCCAATGCCGTAAATGTAAGTGAGCCCGACTTCGGCCCGCTTTCTCGGTGGCAGGTCCACGCCTGCGATACGCGCCATAATGCTTTCTGCTGCTCCCTTGCCTTAACCCTGACGCTGCTTGTGCTTCGGATTCACGCAGATGACGCGGACTACGCCCTCGCGGTTAATCACCTTGCACTTGTCGCAAATCTTTTTAACGGATGCCCGTACTTTCATCGTCGTCAATCCTTCAACAGCTTTGTGATCCGCCCCCGGGTCCGGTCCACGGGCGATACTTCCACTTCCACGCGATCTCCCGGCCGCAACCTCACAAAGTTCGTGACAGTTGCGCCAGCCAGGTGCGCGATCACTTCCTGCTCGGTTTCCAGTTTGAGACGGTACGTTGCGCGAGGCAGGGGCTCTACCACTATAGCAGCAACAGCACGTGGCCTGCCACTTCCCCTGTCCGGCCCATCTCTCTGATCCGGCTCGGTCAACACCCACTCACCTCATCCCTTCCCCGAACGTCAGGGACGAGTCAAAACCCACGGCCCGTTCGACGTCACTGCAACCGAATGCTCAAAGTGCGCCGAGTAGGAACCGTCCTGCGTCACCGCAGTCCAGCGGTCCGACAAAATCCTGATCTCCGGTTTACCGGCGTTGACCATGGGTTCAATCGCCAGAACCATGCCTTCTTTTAGCCTCGGGTTCTCATTCCGCCGGTCCACGTAATTGGGAACCTGGGGTTCCTCGTGCATCGACGTTCCAATCCCGTGACCTACCATCTCACGAACCACCGAGAAGCCATTTGTCACGACGTGCCGCTCGACCGCACCGCAAACATCGAACAACCGGTTGCCCGGCCGCATCTGTTCAATCGCCAGCTCCAGCGACTCCTTCGTCACCCGAAGCAGCTTCCCGATCTCAGGCGTTGGCTCGCCAATCGCATACGTATTCGCCGAATCCCCGTAGTAACCGGCCAACTCGACGCCAAGGTCGATCGACAGAATGTCGCCCTTGCGCAGCACCGTTTTCGCCGAAGGCATCCCGTGCACCACCTGATCGTTAAGAGAGGTGCACAACACCCATGGGTACTTCGATCCGGCCGACTGCGTGTAATAACCCTTGAAAGCAGCCCGGGCGCCAGCGTCGCGAATCATGCGATCCGCTTCGACTTCGAGCTCCATCGTGGTAACCCCTTCGGCCACCATGGTCCCGAGCTTCTGGTGAACTTCGTACACCAGCAATCCCGCGCGGCGCATCTTGTCGAGCTCGCTCGGGCTCTTCCGAACAATCATTGCTTAGACAGCACTCCGCCGGCCTCGAATACGGCCCGAGCGGGGCGTAAAGCCTTCGTAGTGCCGCATGATGAGCTGCGCTTCCACCTGATTGACCGTGTCCATCGCAACACCCACCACGATCAGCAGCGAAGTTCCACCGAAGTAGAAGTTCACACCGAGACCGTCCAGCAGCCAGCGCGGGAACCAGTTGTCGATGAAGTTGCCGACGAACGGCAGACGCTGCAGTCGGATGCCAGAGATCATGATCTGCGGAATCAGGCACAGAATCGACAGGTAGAGGCCGCCGACCACCGTGATGCGCGTGAGAATCTTGTTCATGTACTCGGCGGTGTTCCGGCCCGGGCGAATGCCAGGGATGAATCCACCGTACTTGCGCATGTTGTCCGCCGCTTCGTTCGGGTTGAAGATGATCGACACGTAGAAGAAGCAGAAGAAGATAATCAGCGTGGTGAACAGTACATAGTAGAGCGGAGAGGCACCGGAAATCGCGCCCAGCAGGCCACTTAGATACTGGTTGTTCTTGACTGCCGGCCACTGCATGAACATCTGCGGGAAGCTCAGCAGCGAACTGGCGAAGATCACCGGGATCACACCGCCCGCATTCACCTTCAGCGGCAGGTGCGTCGACTGGCCGCCCATCATCCGCCGACCCACCACGCGCTTGGCGTACTGAACCGGGATGCGGCGCTCGCCGCGTTCCACAAGGATGATGAAGCCAACCACCGCGATCATCATCGCGACGATGATAAAGACCTGGAAGAAGTTCCAGTCGCGAATCACGAATACGTGCTGGTACATCTCGTTGATCGCCTGAGGCAGACCTACTACGATGCCGGCGAAGATGATCAGCGACATGCCGTTGCCGATACCACGCTCGGAAATCTGCTCACCCAGCCACATGATAAACGCGGTGCCGGTTGTCAAACTGAGCATCGTCATCATGACAAAGCCGATACCCGGATTCAGAACGAAGC
The DNA here is from genome assembly GCA_034408745.1 of Bryobacteraceae bacterium. Classification (GTDB taxonomy): domain Bacteria; phylum Acidobacteriota; class Terriglobia; order Bryobacterales; family Bryobacteraceae; genus JAWXCM01. The sequence continues at coordinate 6,379 of JAWXCM010000338.1, read as the reverse complement.
CACCGTCGGAGTTCATCAGCATGCTCGCGATGCCGAACGACTGCAGGAACGCGAGCACCACCGTCAGATAACGTGTCCACTGCGTGATCTTTCGACGCCCAAGCTCGCCTTCCTTCTGCAGCTTCTCCAGCGTGGGTACCACCACGGTCAGCAGCTGAAGGATGATCGACGACGTGATGTACGGCATGATGCCAAGCGCAAAGATCGTCAGCCGGCGGAACGTACCGCCACTGAACAGATCGATGAAGCCAAGGAAGCTTCCGGCGTTGGACCGGACAAATGCCTCAAACTTCAGTGCGTCGACACCGGGCGTCGGGATATGCGCGCCCAGACGGTAGATTGCCAGCAGCCCAAGGGTAAACAATACCCGGTTCCGCAGGTCGGGAACCCGGAACACATTGCTGACGGCTTCGAAGAACTTATTCATTCCTTCTTCCAGTTGTCCGTTGCCGGACTAGGCCTTCACAGGTTCTGCCGCAAAGATCACAGCCTTGCCACCGGCGGCTTCGATCTTCTGCTTCGCCGAACCGGAGAAGATATTGGCAGTTACGGTAATCGCGCGGGTCAGTTCGCCGTCGCCCAGAACCTTCAGTCCGTCCTGGAACTTCTTGAGAATGCCCAGCTTGTTCAAGATGTCGAAATCGAACGTGTCGCCTTCGAGCTCATTCAGTCGACCGATGTTGATGACCGTGTACTCGGTGCGGAAGATGTTGGTGAAGCCGCGCTTGGGCAACCGGCGGTGCAGCGGCATCTGGCCGCCTTCAAAACCACGCATCAGCGAGTAGCCGGATACCGATTTCGCACCCTTGGCGCCACGTCCCGAGAATTTGCCGCGCCGCGAGCCCATGCCCTGGCCGACGCGCTGCTGTTTTTGTACCTGGCCTTTCGGCCGGCTAAGATCGCTCAGATTCATTGTTCGTTACCTTCTTCCAGATGGTCGATTCGGCGCTCGTGAGCTTGTGCGATCCGGGCCAGAGAGTCAATGAACTGACCGAGCTGCCCAATCATCTTCTCATTCTCGCGCTGCATTCCCGCGATTATCTCAACCGTCTGGGTCAGCGCTTCATGCCTTTCCGTCAACCTGTCGAGCCGCTCGTCGACCGTCATGGAAACTCCTAGTCCACAATTCGCAGCAGATGCGGAACCTTGGCCACCATGCCCCGGAAACACGCATCGTCCGGACGCACCACAACCTGATTCATCCGCTTCAGTCCCAGGGCCCGGACAATCACCTTATGCTTTTCCGGCGTGCAGATGGGGCTCTTTACCAGTTTAATCCTGATCGTTGGTCTGTCCATTGCAGTCTCCTCTACAGCTTGTCGACCGCAACACCACGAAGCTCAGCCATTCCTTCCACCGAACGCAACTGCTCGAGCGCGTTGATGGTGGCCTTGACCGCGTTGTGCGGGTTGCGACTGCCAATATTCTTGGTCAGAATGTTTGCGATCCCAACCGCCTGGATGACGGCGCGCACCGGACCGCCGGCGATCACACCCTTACCAGCCGGAGCTGGCTTCAGCAACACCTGGCCCGCACCGTAACGGCCCAGAACCACATGCTTGATCGTGGTGTCCAGAACGTTGATCTTGCGGAGATTCTTCTTCGCAGCCTCAATGCCCTTCTTGATCGCCGACGGAACTTCCTTCGCCTTGCCCGTGCCGTACCCAACGACCTTTGCCGCCGGATCGCCTATAACCACCAGAGCCGAGAAGCTCATGTTCTTACCGCCCTTGACAACCTTCGTCACGCGGTTAATGCTGACAACCTGCTCTTTGAGCTGCAGATTGTTCGGGTCGATCTTCTTCACGCCTGCTGTTGGCATTAGAACTCCAGTCCACCTTCACGGGCGGCGTCGGCCAGCGCCTTGATGCGGCCGTGGTACAGATAGCCGCCGCGGTCAAACACGACAGACTTGATGCCCTTCTCTTTGGCGCGTTCGGATACCAGGCGCCCCACTTCCTTCGCACCAGCTACGTTGCCACCGACGAAGCCAGCACTCTTCTCGTTGGAAGAGGCCGACGCCAGCGTGTGCCCCGTGGCATCGTCGATCACCTGCGCGTAAATGTGCTTCACCGAGCGGAACACGGCCAGACGCGGACGTTCCCCTGTACCGCTGAGCTTGCGGCGAATCCGTTTGTGGATCCGGAGACGAATGATTTTCTTGTTGATCTGCGGCATCGTTTACTTGCCCTTTCCGCCCGTGCCGGACTTGCCGACCTTCTTGCGAAGTACTTCGCCGGTGTAGCGGACACCTTTGTTCTTGTACGGATCGGGTGGACGCAACGCCCGCATGTTGGCCGCAACCTGACCCAGCATCTGGCGGTCATGGCCGGTCAGCACGATGTGAGTCTGCTTGTCTACCCGGAGAGCTACACCAGCCGGCAGCAGAAATTCGATCTGGTGCGAGTAGCCGAGCGTGAACACCGCCACGTTGCCCTTCGCTTCAACCTTGTATCCAATGCCGACAATATCGAGCTCGCGAGTCCAGCCAGTGGAAACACCGGTGACCGCGTTCTGCGCCAAAGCGCGGGTGAGGCCATGAAGGCCAGCGTAAGAATCGTTCTCGCGGAGGATATTCAGCGTGCCGTTGTTCTGCTCCACGCGAATGCCCTGCGGAATCGGGACCGACGATTTGCCTTTCGGTCCTTCTACGCGCAGTTCCCCGGCGTCAGCGTTGAGCTTGACTCCAGAGGGAACAGGGATGGGCTTTTTACCAATTCGGGACATTGCTCTTGATCCTTGTGTTCCTTAGTAGATCTGACAGATCAGTTCGCCGCCCACATGTTCCTTGCGGGCATCGCGACCAGTCATCAGACCACGGGGCGTGGTCAGGATGTTGATTCCCAGACCACCAAGCACGCGCGGAATTTCCTTCGAGCCGACGTACACACGGCAGCCCGGACGCGACACGCGCTCAATCTTTGAAATCGCCGGCTGGTTGGCAGCCGTATATTTCAGGTAAATGCGAATCGCCTTCTGGGTACCGTCCTCAGCCATTTTGTAGTTGAGAATGTAGCCCTCTTCTTTGAGGATTCGCGCCAGTTCCATCTTCATCTTCGACGCGGGAACGTCCACCTTCTGGTGGCGCGCGCGTAACGCATTACGCAGCCGCGTGAGCATGTCAGCGATGGGATCCGATGGTGTCATGCCAGCTTTCTTTCTCCTCAGTCACCCGCCGACCGGAAACTTTCAGGACAGGGGATGCCGGGTATCGGAGTTCTACCTCCGACGGCGGCCCACCCTGCCCGCGTTCCTGCCGCGGGGTTAATCACTTACCTGGTTACCAGCTCGACTTCACAACGCCCGGAATCTCGCCCGCAAGCGCTAACTTGCGGAAGCAGATCCGGCAAAGCATAAATTTACCGATGTAGCCGCGCGGACGCCCGCACCGCTGGCAACGGTTCCGGTGCCGGACACCCAGCAGCGGAGTCTTGTTCTTCTTCGCTATCGCGAGCTTGTTGTCCCGCGCGATCTTTGCCGTAGTCGCCATGTACCGTCCTGTTTGAAACTACTCTTGAACCCCGGACTATTCCCGAACCTCGGCCTTGTGGCCGGTGAACGGCATTCCCATGTGCTTCAGCAACGCCAGTCCCTCGGCATCGGTGCGAGCCGTGGTCTGGATGGTAATGTTCATGCCCTTGGTCTTTTCAACCTTGTTGTAATCGATTTCAGGGAAGATCAGCTGATCCTTAACCCCCATCGTGTAGTTGCCGCGCCCGTCAAAAGCCTTCGGGTTTACGCCGCGGAAATCGCGCACGCGGGGCAGAGCCACGGTCAGCAGACGGTCGAGAAACTCGAACATCCTGTCCCCGCGCAACGTCACCATGCAGCCGATCGACATGCCTTCACGAAGCTTGAACGCCGCAATCGACTTCTTCGCCTTCGTGATCACCGGCTTCTGGCCCGCAATGGTCGCCAGCTCCTGCACCGCGCCGTCAATCAGCTTCTGATTGCCGGTCGCTTCGCCCATACCGATGTTGATCGAGACCTTCTCGATCTTCGGCACAGCCATCACGTTCTTGTAATCGAAGTCCTTGATCAGAGCCGGGACGACGTGCTTCTCGTAATGCTCGCGGAGCCTGGCTTTGGTCCTGGACGATGCCCTCGACTTAGCCTCGATCTCCAGAGTCTGGGCCGCCTGCGACCCTCTGCGTTCCTTCGTCGCCATTTACTTCAGCTCCTCACCGGTCTTGCGCGCCACACGGATATGCCGGCCGCCTTCGACCACCTTCATACCGATGCGCGTCGGAATGCCGCTGGAAGTCATCACCATCACGTTCGAGTGATGAATCGTAGCTTCCTTCTCCGCAATTCCGCCCTTAATCTGTTTTGCCGGATTGGGACGCGTGTGGCGCTTGACCATCATCACGCCTTCCACCAGAATCCGGCCCGAACCGCGGTCGACTTCGAGAACACGGCCGGTCTTGCCCTTGTCGCGTCCGGCAATGACCTTGACCATGTCGTTCTTCTTAATCCGAATTTTTACCGGCTCGGCCGGCTCGTGCTTTCCGGGCATGACTGCTAAATTACCTCCGGAGCGAGCGATACGATCTTCATAAACCGCTTCTCGCGCAACTCACGCGCCACAGGACCGAATACGCGGGTGCCGACCGGCTCTCCCAGATCGTTGACCAGCACAGCGGCGTTCGAATCGAAGCGAATATAAGTGCCATCTTTGCGGCGGGTTTCTTTACGTATCCGCACAATAACGCACCTGACCACTTTGCCCTTCTTGATGTTCGAATCAGGAGCGGCTTCCTTCACCGCGGCGGTGACGATGTCGCCAAGGCCGGCCCGCAAACCTTTGTCGCCGCCCCGCGGAAGAATGGCCGACAAACGGCGCGCGCCGCTGTTGTCAGCCACCTCCAGGATTGTTCTCATTCCAACCATGACGTAATCCCCTTTGTGGAGTTCTTCTCTCTTCTTTTTAAGCTGGTTCCCGACGCAGGCGCCTGGTTGTCATGACCCAGGCGCGGTCTCGGGAACCGGCCAAAACTACTTCTTTTTCTTCTTCGTCGTTCTGGGCTTACCGGCCGATCCCGGCGTTTCCACAGCGGCCACGTCGACGTTCACCTGAACGGCGCGGCGCACAACGTCGCCCAGAATCCAGCGCTTCAGCTTGCTCATCGGCTTATGTTCCACAATCCGGACAATGTCGCCCGTCTTTGCCGACTCTTCTTCATCATGCGCGTAGAACTTCTTCTTCTTCGTCACGATGCGCTTGTACATCGGGTGCGGAACACGGCGGGTAACCACGACGACAATCGTTTTGGTCATCTTCGTCGAAACGACTTCGCCGATCTTCTCGTTTTTCCGGCCTTGCGGCGCCGGCGTTGTTGTTGTTGCTTCCTGCTGCTGCACGTCTGCCATTTACTTTCCCGCCTCTTTCAGCTCGCGTTCCCGAAGAACGCCCATCATGCGGGCACGGTCGCGCTTAATCTCGCGATACTTCTTCACGCCTTCGGTCTGCCCCATTCCGATCTGGAACTTCAGCCGAAACAGGGTTTCCTCCTGCTCGGTAAGCTGCAGTTTCAGCGCCGCCGTATCGATCTCACGAATCTTGTCCGCACGCATTTGCTAGATCACTCCCTCGGAATCGCGCGTAATCAGTTTGGTCGGCACACCGATCTTGGAAGCCGCCAGACGCATGGCCTCGGTCGCGATGTCCAGCGGAACGCCTTCCATCTCGAACAGGATTTTGCCCGGGCGGATTACGCAAACCCACTCTTCCGGTGCGCCCTTACCTTTACCCATTCGGGTTTCAGCCGGCTTCTTGGTGATCGGCTTGTCCGGGAACAGCCGGATCCAGACTTTGCCGCCGCGCTTGATGTAACGCGTCATCGCGATACGGGCCGCTTCGATCTGCCGTGAGGTGATCCAGCCGCACTCCATCGCCTTCAAACCGTAGTCGCCGAAGGAAAGGCTGGAGCCCCTCCAGGCCTTGCCCTTCATGCGCCCGCGCTGTACTTTCCTGTACTTGACCTTCTTGGGCATCAACATGGCGTATCGTTCTCCTTATCTGCCCTTGAACTATTCTTTGGTCTCGCCGTTGCCGGGAGTTCCGCCCTGATCGGGCGTGGGCTCGGGCCGCACTTCCTGCTTCCAGCTCGGCTGCGACTGAGGCGACGCCAGCGGCGGCAGGATCGGACCACCCGTTCTCGGCAAAGCATCGGGAGGAGGCTGAATCGCACCATGGCCTTCTCCGCTGACGGCAGGAGGCTGAGCCTGCACAGGAGGCTGTTGCTGCTGCACCGGGGGACGCTGATAACCGCCACCCTGGTAGCCACCACCCTGGTAGCCGCCGCCCTGGTAACCACCGCCACCACCCGCACCACCACCCTGATATCCACCACCCGGCCGAGGTCCGCGCGGTCCGCGG
>JAWXCM010000337.1:0-3746 GCA_034408745.1 Bryobacteraceae bacterium | reverse complement strand
CCTGCCACCAGAATGGGCCCCAGGTCGCGAGCGCGGTGCCCCGGCCGAGATTCAGGATCGAAAGATAGCGCTTCTGCGGCTGGTAGTGAACCAGGGGTTCAAGTGTTTCAAGGCCGACGCTTTGTGCACTGCAATGTGGTCGCTTTTGTCGCTCTGGATTTCGTACTGCGGATCAGCCTTGCTCGCATGGTGCGTATAGCCCTTGTAGTCAAAGTCCTTTGTATGGACCTTAACAATCTTACCGCCGACATGGCCGGCCTCAGAGTTCCACGTAACGTGGTTACCAACGCTGAATTTGTGCGCCATGGTGGTTCGCCTCCTGTAAGGGCGCGCTATCTATAATCTCCGTGGTGTCGCATGTCGACACCCGACTTTCCCTCGCGAGTCACAACCCATGGAACCAATTGTCGCGATCAGGCGCCGGCATGCCCTGAAGGCCGCAACGGGATATTCGACACTCGACACCCTGCTGGCCGCGGTGCGCGATTGCCGCGTGTGCGAACAGCATCTGCCGCTCGGACCGCGTCCGGTGCTGCGCGCCGGTGCAACGTCCCGCCTGCTGATCGTGGGGCAGGCGCCCGGCGCGCGCGTACACGCTACCGGCATACCCTGGGACGACCGGAGTGGCGAGCGTCTGCGCACATGGCTGGGGATGGACAGCAGTGCTTTTCACGACGAGTCACGGACCGCGATCATCCCGATGGGCTATTGCTATCCGGGACGAGGCAAAGGCGGCGATCTGGCGCCGCGCCGCGAATGCGCGGAGTTGTGGCTGAACCCGTTGTTAACCCGGTTGCCGCAGATTGAATTGACTCTCCTCATCGGCCAGCATGCGCAGCGCCATTTTCTCGGCGGCCACCGCAAACAATCGTTAACGGCTACCATCAGGGCGTGGCGGGAATATGCACCGCAATTTCTGCCCTTGCCGCACCCGTCGCCACGGAATGCGCCGTGGTTCAAGCGCAACCCCTGGTTTGAAGAGCAGGTAGTGCCCGTGCTGCGGGCGCGGATCAACGAACTTCGGGTGCGCTGAGGAAGCCGAAATGCCACAGGACTCCCCGCCCATCGCCTTCACCGTGGGACATTCCACCCGGTCCTTGGAGGACTTCATCGATCTGCTGAATGCTCACTCCGTGACCCGTCTGCTCGACGTGCGTACCGTGCCGCGCTCGCGCCACAACCCGCAATTCAACGGCGACAGTTTGCCGGAAGCGCTGGCAACCGCCGGCATTCGCTATGAGCACGTTCCTGGCCTGGGAGGCTTCCGTCACGCGAGTAAAGATTCCCAGAATGGGGCTTGGCGAAACGCTTCGTTCCGCGGTTATGCGGACTACATGCAGACGGCCGACTTTGCGGAGAACCTGGCGAACCTCCTGGATATCGTGAGGAAAGAGCGTGTCGCGTTAATGTGTGCCGAGGCGGTCCCGTGGCGCTGTCATCGCTCACTGATTGCCGATGCGCTTCTGGTACAGGGCATCCGTGTCGACGAGATCGTCAGCGTGACCCGTAGCCAGCCGCATGCGCTGACCGCTTTCGCCCGAGTGGAGGGAACGAAAGTCACTTATCCACCGCCGGCGGCAACCGAGCCCGACAGCCCTTAATACGCGTATAACCGGAAAAGTCTTCAACAATCTCCAAAATGGAATGGGGCCGGCCTAGGCTAGCGGGCACTACTCGAGTGAAGAAAGGCAATCATACTGAGCGATATCACCACCCACGAAGCACCGCCGCCGGAGATCCTGGCAACCGAGACGCTGTCACCGTGGTGGTGGCGCGCCAGTCTTCTGACGATGGTGCTCGGCTTCGCGGTGCTCATACTTCTGACAGCCAAGGTCTATCAGGATGCGCCGCCCATCCCGACTAGGGTACAGGGTGCAGATGGGGCAATTCTGTACACGGGTAAGGATATTCGCGCGGGCCAGCAGGTATTCCTAAAATACGGACTGATGGATAACGGCACGATCTGGGGGCACGGCGCCTATCTCGGTCCCGATTACTCCGCCGAGTATCTCCACACGCTGGTTCTCGCCAGCTCCAACAGCGCCGCACGGCAGCAGTATGGCCAACCGCCAGACCGATTGACGCCTGCGCAGCGCGCGACGGTCGAAGCCCAGGTACGCAGTGAACTCAAGCAGAACGACTACGACCCGCGAACCCGGGTACTAACCATGATGCCTGCATACGCGGCATGGTTCCGGCAGCAGCCGGCCGTGTGGAAGGACTACTTTTCCAATCCGGCGAACAATGGCGGTCTGGCCGCAGGATCGATCCACGATCCCGTCGAACTCCAGCAACTTAGCGCCTTCGTCGCCTGGACTGCCTGGGCCTCGGTCGCCAATCGGCCGGGCAAAGCCTATTCCTATACCAACAATTTCCCGTTCGATCCGGCGGCAGGTAACACGCCCACGGGGGACGCGGTGCTCTGGAGCGCATTGAGCCTGATCTTTCTGCTCGGCGGAACGGCGCTGGTCCTGCTCGTATTCGGCAAATTCGCCTATCTAGGGTGGCAGCCACAGGCGGGCCATGTGCACCCCCCGCAGCACGCGGCTGCAGTGACTAGCGCACAACGTGCGACGCTTAAATACTTCGCTATCGTTGCGCTGCTTTTTCTCGCCCAGACGCTGATCGGTGGCGGCGTCGCCCACTACCGCGCCGATCCCGGCACCTTCTATGGCCTGGACCTCTCCGCGTGGTTGCCAAGCAACCTCCTGCGGACCTGGTATTTACAACTAGCGATCTTCTGGATCGCCACCGCATACGTCGCCGGCGCGCTCTTCCTCGCCGCCTTGCTCGGCGGCGGCGAACCGCGCGGGCAGACGAAAGGTGTCCACGTCCTGTTCGGCGCATTGGTGACGGTTGTCGTCGGGAGTCTCCTGGGCGAATGGGCCGGCATGAAGCAGCTTCTCCCGACCCTCTGGTTCTGGTTCGGTGACCAGGGCTGGGAATACCTCGAACTCGGTCGCGCGTGGCAAATTTTGCTCGCCGCCGCGCTGGTCTTCTGTTTCGTGCTGCTGATCCGGGCACTGGCGCCGGCCTTGCGTGATCCGCGGCGGCGCCAGATTGCCGGCTTGTTCCTGGTAGCCGCGCTCGCTATCCCCGCCTTCTACCTGCCAGCGATGTTTTTCGGCAGCACGACTCATTTCTCCATCGTCGACGCATGGAGATTCTGGATCATCCACCTGTGGGTCGAAGGCTTTTTTGAGTTTTTTGCAACGGTGATGGTGGCGATCATCTTCTTCCAGTTCGGTGTCGTCACCAGAATTACGGCCATGCGCGTGATCTACCTGGATGCCATCCTCTACTTCGGCGGTGGGCTCATCGGCACTGGTCATCATTGGTACTTCTGGGGCATCAATGTCGGCTTGCTCATGATGGTTGTCATCAGCCTGTTTCCGGCGGGCGTGCTGCAGTTCGCCGATGTGTTGACGAATGGCTACTGGCATGCCCGCAGTCTCGCCTACACCGGTGGCGCCCTACCACGAATTCTGGAGTGGCTCCGGATGCCCGGCAATCTCGTATTTATCCTGTTGGGTGCATTGCCCATCGCGATTGCTACCGCGCGTGCGTATCTGGCGACTCGGAAGGCCCGAATTATCCCAGCCGTCGAAAGTGTCGCATGACCGACAAGTCCGTCAGACCGGTATTTTTGGATCTTCGTGATTTCGTGTGGGTAAAACGAGTGGTCTGATCGAGGCACGGAGGCTATTTCTACAGGCTTTGGTACGTGTTGAGAAGGCCGAGAAATT
>JAWXCM010000336.1:0-13850 GCA_034408745.1 Bryobacteraceae bacterium | reverse complement strand
GCCCCGGTAATTCACCCGCAGTACCAGAGCCCCGCGAGCCACCCACAGGTCGATCGGATACGGCCCCGTGTGCGCCATCTGAGGCGTGTCGATACCCGTCGGGCCCCCGTGGATCACGCACAGCAGCGGATACTTCACACCCGGATCGAAACCCGCCGGTTTGCTCAGCACGCCCTCAATCACCGTACCGTCCGTGCTCTTCCAGGAAATCACTTCGCTCGCCGGAAGCGTCCAGTCGCGAACCTGCGCGGTCATGTCCGTCAGCTTCCTCGGCGACCACCCCGGCAGGCTGGTCACGTAGACTTCCGGAAGTTGCCTGCCATTTTCCAAAACCAGAGCCGCGTGCCGGCCCTCACGTGACAGCGAGACGCCAGAGCCGCTCGGCGTCTCGGAGACTCGCGTCACTGCCGCCGTCGTCGGATCTACGCGAAACAAATGCGCTTCCGTCTTCCGCGCGCCGCCGAAGTAAATGCCGTCGCGCGTCCATTCCACCAGCGACGGCTGTTCATCGAACGAGTCTGTAATCGACCTCGGTTTCCCCCCGCCGGCCGCGACAATCGCGAGCCGCGCGTTCGAATGGAAAAACAATTTCTGCGCCATCGCCGACCGAAATACGATCGACTTCCCGTCCGGAGACCACTTTGGCCCCGAGTCCGGTCCCGGCTGGTCGACAATTTTCTTTAAGGCCCCGTCCGCCGCTCCCATTACATAAATATCGGACGACCCGCCCTGTACCAGATCCGGATTTACGGTCGCGCTAAACGCAATCTGCGTTCCGTCAGGCGACCAGTCGAATGAGCCGATGGAAAAATCCTTGCCCTTCGTCAGCTGTTTGCCGGCGACCGGCGCCTTCAACGCTTCGGCCACGTTCAGAGTCCACAGATGCGCGTGCGCGTAATCGCGGCGGACCACCTCGAAATCGCCGAAGTAATTCTTCCGGTCTTCTGACCTCTTGTCCGGCGCGGTAAACGCAATCGACTGCCCGTCCCGCGACCAGTCGAAGTCATTCACCGCTGTTTCCGACTTCGTCAGCTGCAGCGCCTCGCCGCCGTCCACGCGGATCGCAAAAATCTGCGCTTTCCCGCCTTCCCGGTCACTCACAAAACCGAGCCACTGCCCGTCCGGCGACCACGCCATCGCGCTCACGCCCTTCTTGCCCCGCGTCAGCTGCCACGTCCGCCCCGTCCCCGCCTCGGCAATCCACAGATGGCGCACCGAAGCGTCCTGATCCCAGTCCGTTTCCGTGATTCCATACGCGACATAGCGCCCGTCCGGCGAAATCGAGGCGCCCGTCACGCGCCGCAAATTCAGCAGGCCGTCGATGGTAGGTGCAGCCCCACCTGCAATACCGTGAAGCAAAAGAAGCAATGTAAAAACACACGTCCCAAAGCGCATACCTGTCTCCCGATCGGATAATCTGTGGGGCGGGGAATCCTCACCGCAGCCGCCTTTCCAGGCGGCCTACAGCTCCACCCGGTCCATCGCCAGAAATTCCTTAATATGAGGGTGCTCCGATTTGTCCAGGTCAGACGTCGGCCCAAAGAAAATCACCCGGCCTTCGTGCAGCAGAACTACCTTGTCCGCCACCCGCCGCATCAGGTCCAGGTCATGCGTCACCACACACGACGTCAGCCGCAGCTGATTCTTCAGCCGCAGCATCAGCATCGCCAGGTGATCCGACATGATCGGGTCCACCATCGTCGTCGGTTCGTCGTACAAAATGCACTCTGGCTGCGCAGCGATCGCCCGGGCGATCGCCACCGCGCGCCGGTACCCGGTCGACAAATCCCCCGGAAACGTATCCCGCGCTTCCTCCAGATCCACCAGATGCAACAGACCGTTCACAACGTCATCCTTGTTCTCCAGGCTGTATTCGTCCCTCAGTTCCAGAGAAAACAGGATGTTCTCCCCAACGGTGAGCGAATCGAAAAGCGCGCCGTTCTGGAAAACCATCGTGACTTTCTTGCGAATCTGCCGCAACTGAGCCTCGGACATTTCCGTGATATCCTGGTGCGCCACAATGACCCGGCCGCTGTCCGGCTTCAGAAACCCCATAATATGGGCCAGCGCGACCGACTTGCCCACGCCGCTGCGACCGATAATCGCCACCGTCTCGCCGGCGTCGACGTAAAAGTTACAGTCAACTAAAATCGGCTTGTCGAACGTCTTGTTAACATTGCGGAACTCGATATAGTGCGGATACTGTTCGGACGGCAAATTCTACTCCCCGGCCTGGCCCTGCGCCAGTGCCTCGGCGTACTCTTCCGGCGTATTCACGTTGCGCAGCAGACCTGGATCGTCCACCGCCGGGAACACGCACCGCAATCCGCGGACCACATGCCTCAGCGTATGCTCCCCGGCCTCCAGCGCTCGGTCAAACGTCTCCCGAGCCGCCGCGGTCGACCACACGGCGCACAGCGGATGCGTCCGGCCGTCCGATGTTACCGGAATGGCGCCCTCGCTCCCCTGAGCCTCGCGCAGCAGCCGCTGAAGAAACGCGCCGGTAATTCCAGGCATGTCGCAGGCGACGGCAAGCGTCCACGGCTCGCTCGAATCGCGCAGCGCGGCGGCAATCCCGGCAACCGGACCATAACCGCTCAGCGGATCCGCCACATACCGAATTCCGGGGATCGGCTCACCACCCACCGTCGCAACCGAACCGGTGACCGCCGCGACTTCGGCAGCGACCATTTCGATCAGCGTGCTCTGTCCCCATGGCAGCCGCGACTTGTCGCGCCCCATCCGCGAACTACGGCCCCCGGCCAGCACATACCCGCCAGCCGCGAAGCTCCACTCGCGCGGAGGGGTACCGATCATGAGAGAATACTAACATTGCGACCACTGTGCCTGGCTGGCTGTGCTTTGTCCGGTCATAATGGTTATAATCAGGTGAAAACAAACGCATGCGATTCTGTTTGACGACGATTTTTGCTTGCGCCGCTCTGGCGCTCCCCGGCCTGGCGGCCACTGTGGCCAGACCGCCGCGGGCTGTCGCCGGTATCCGCAGCGTAGTGCGCGCGGGCGCCAACGGCAAACTTGTGCGAACCGTCGTGGTAGTCCCCAAAATCGTGGCGCCGAGACTCATCGAAGCCTCTGATGTGGCCGAGCCCCGCCCGGCGCAGGCAGCTTTTCCCGCGGAAAACCTCGATATCCCCGAGTTCGTCGAAGCAACAGCCAGAAAATACGCCGTCGATCCCCTCCTGGTCCACTCCGTCATTCAGGTGGAGAGCGCCTACAACCCGCGAGCCGTCTCGATAAAGGGTGCACAGGGCCTGATGCAGCTGATGCCCGGAACCGCCCGCCGATTCGGTGTCAGCAACAGCTTCGACCCTCGCGAAAACATTGAGGGCGGCGTCCGCTACCTCAAGTACCTGACCGGCTTGTTCCCGGAGGACCTGCGCCTTGCCATCGCCGCCTACAACGCGGGCGAAGGCGCCGTCTGGAAGTACAACAATCGCATTCCACCCTACCCGGAAACCGAGCAGTACGTCTACCTGGTGGGCCGCAAATATGGCCAGGCGTTGCGCGACGCCAACAGGAAGAAGGAAGCCGTTCAGCAGGCCTCAGCCACTGCAATCGCCGCCTCCTCACCTCAGCAACCGGTCGGGCCCGTTTACGCCCCGGTTCGTTATGTGTATGACGCCAATGGCGGTTTGCAGTTGTTGAACGATCAGACTCCCTGAGTTTCGCTGTAAGTTTTATGCCACATCGGCTGCACCTCGGTTTCGGGATCCTGCTGTTTGCTGCCAGTGCCGCAGCACTCGCCTCTCCGTTCGCGGACCCGCCATCCAGTCCGGCCGCCACCACAAACCTCACTGACGTCCGGTTCTGGACCCTCAGTGACAGCACCCGCGTCGTCATCGAAATCAGCAGTGACTTCCAGTACAGGCAGGACCGCGTCCCCGACCCGGATCGCATCTTCTTCGACTTCCGCGGGACCTCCGTCCGCCTTACTGGCGGCAAACGCCACGCGGCGATACCGGTCAGCGACCCCCGCCTGAAGCAAATCCGCATCGCCGAAACCCAGCCCGGAGTAGCCCGGGTAGTCTTTGACCTCGAGCCTGGCGTCGACTTCTCCGCCTCTCGTCTGACGAACCCCTCCAGGCTAATCGTCGAGATCAGGGCCGCTTCAGCCGCACCGAAGCTCACCCAGCCGCCAGAGTCGCCCGCCCCCCGTACCTTTGCGCCCCCGCCCACGGCTACCAAAGTTCGCCCAGTCCTGACGGTGGACGGAGCTCCTCAGGTTTCCGCCAGGAGAGGCACACCGGCTCAGGTGGCAGCCATTCCCAGCACGCGCCCCAAACTTCCGCCACCGCCGTCGGAAACCGCCGCGCCGAACCTGACCTCTGACATGGCTCCGCGCCTCCCGGCCAGGACAGCGGCTGCAAAGATTCCGCCGCCCCCGAAACCTGCCCGCGTCGACGGTTCCCAGTCCATGACCCGCGTCCTCGGCCTGAAGGTCGGCCGCATCGTGCTCGACGCTGGCCATGGCGGTCACGACACCGGAACCATCGGCCCCAACGGCCTTTATGAAAAGGACCTCGTCCTCGACGTCGCCAAACGCCTCGCAGTGCTGATCGAAAGCCGCCTTGGCGCCGAGGTGGTATTCACTCGCCAGGACGACACCTTCATCTCGCTCGACCGCCGCCCTGAAATTGCCAACGAACAGAAGGCAGACCTGTTCCTGTCCATCCACGCCAACTCCTCCCCGCTGGCAATCACTTCTGGCGTTGAGACGTACTACCTCAACTTCACCGACAGCAAGCCAGCCCTCGAACTCGCTGCTCGCGAGAACGCCGGGTCATCTCGTACGGTGTCCGATTTAAGGGACCTTGTACAGAAAATCGCACTGCACGATAAAATCGAGGAATCACGGCAGTTCGCCGCACGAATTCAGGCTTCGCTCCAGGCGGCATCCCTGAAAGCAAATCCCCGGTCAAAGGACCGGGGCGTGCGTAAAGCTCCATTTGTAGTTTTGATCGGCGCGCAAATGCCTTCAGTGCTCGCCGAAATTGGCTTTGTCACCAATCCGAAGGACGAAACACTGTTCCGGAAACAGGACTACCGGCAGAGCATCGCCGAGGGCCTCTACCGCGGTCTCGCCCGCTACGCGGGAACACTTAGTCAGTTTCAGGTTGCGCAAAACTAAGTTCGGGCTGAATTATGCCGGTCGGACTGCGAAATCGATCACCGGTTGCCTTGACGGCCACCACCCGATCCCTTCCGCCGCGCTTCGCCGCATATAGCGCCTCGTCGGCCACACGGATCAGGTCTTCCTGGGAAACTTCGCCGCCCATGCTGGATGTGCAGCCAAAACTGCACGACAGGTGTATCGGACCCGAGTCGCCTCGCACCGGCTCTGACCGGATCGCCAGCCGGACACGGTCCGCCAGCCACGCCGCGTCGGACAGGTTCGCACCAGGCAGCACGATCAGGAACTCCTCGCCCCCGTACCGGCCAACCGAATCGTACGGCCGCAGGGACGCCTGCATACGAACCGCACTCTCTTTCAGGGCCACATCGCCGACTCCGTGACCCCAGGTATCGTTGATCGCCTTGAAATGGTCCAGATCCCCGACCACCACGCCGACGGAGGTCCCCTCGCGCCTCGACCGGGCCAGCTCCCGGCTCAGCGTGTCCAGGATCGCCGAGCGGTTCCAAAGCTGGGTCAGGTAATCCCTTGTCGCCTGCTCCCTAAGGGCCTCGCGAGTATTCAGCAGCTGTTCCTGCAGTTCCACAATGCGCGTTCCGGCCCGCAGCCGAACTTTCAGTTCGTGACGGTCGAATGGCTTGGTGAGGTAATCGTCAGCGCCCGAATCCATCCCGGCCACGACGTCTTCCTTGTCGTTCCGCGACGTCAGCAGGATGATGTATGTGTAAGGTTCTTTGTTTTTCTGACGAACCAGACGGCACAGATCAGGGCCCGTGAACCCTGGCATCATCCAGTCCAGAATCGCCACCGAGGGAGCATTTGGACCGCTCAGGATATCCCACGCCTCAGCACCGTCGCACGCAGGCACGACGTCAAACGACCAGCTTCGAAGGGTCTCTTCGAGCAGCCGCCGCGAGAGTAAACTGTCGTCCGCGATCAGAATGCGCATCAAAACTTCCGGGCCGTCCGCCGGCTCCAGGGTCCTCACTCTAACTAATCGGTGTTTTTAGCGGGGAGTTTAGAGAAAATCTTTCCTCGACCCAACCGCGTATCCCTCATTGATTAGTTTTGCTTAACGGCCGTAGTGTGCGCAACAGTGAATATGTGTCCCTGCCGCCAGGCAACGAGACCGCATGGACTGGTCTCCACTGCTCGTCCACCGCACCGATATACAACACGCGGTTCCGCTCCGAACCCATCAAAATTACTGAAACAGAACGACTTGGGTATCCCAGCACGCGGTACTGCATCTCCCCGTTTGCAGACCGCCATGTGTCCGTCCCAGGGTCACCAAGCTTACGAACTACGGCAAAATAGTCATCCTGGCCACTTAAACCGAGTTCCGATTGTAAGACAGCGGAATACCTTACAGTTGGGTTTCTTTCTGCCCTAAAGAAGGCCAACAAAAGCAGGCACCCTCCAAACAGCGCCAGCAGCGCTCCAAGTATCAGCCGCCCAACCCGACCCTCGGCACCCGACGTAAGTCGAATGTCCACTACGTGAGCCAGCGTCGGCTCCGGCGCTCCCGCTCCCGTCCGCGGGAAATCGTTTACGGCTTTTGGGATCTCAATCACTCGCCTGTTGTGGGGAACAACCTGTCCCATCCGGAACTCCAGCTCCCGGCTCAGACCCACGATCATCACCGGCTCATCCGTACGCGAGAGTTCGCCCAGAAAGCCCCGCGGAATCCAAATCTCCTCGCCCGACTTCGTGTTCAGCACCTGCACTTCCGCCCATGTGGCCTTATTCAGACGCCATTCGTTGTGTTCCACACCGACCAGCGCGGGGTAGAAAGAGAATGACCGTTGCGTGAGCTGATCGTAAGGCGGTGGTAACAACGGCACGGACATGCGGATTCCCTCAATCATAAACCCGACACCCGGTGCTTCTGCCGGGCCGTGCTATTTTGGGGGTTTCATGAGCGTTCCCGATGCTGGCCTGAAGCAGACTCCTCTCAATGCGGCACACCGCCGGATGGGCGCCCGAATGGTCGAATTTGGCGGCTGGGACATGCCGGTCCAGTACACCGGCCTGATGGACGAACACCACACCGTCCGCAACGCCGTCGGCCTGTTCGATGTCAGCCACATGGGCGAAGTCGAGGTGCGCGGCCCGGAAGCCCTCAACCTGGTCAATTACGTCAGCTCCAACAACGCCTCAAAATTGCAGATCGGCCAGATTCAGTACTCCGGCCTGATGTACGAACACGGCGGCTTCGTCGACGACATCCTCGTTCACAAAGTCGACGACGACCACTTTTTCATCTGCGTCAACGCTTCCAACCAGGAAAAAGACTACGACTACATCTCGACGATGAACCTGCGCCACGCAACCGTCGAGTACGCCAGCGAACGTTACGCCCAGATCGCCGTTCAGGGACCCAAAGCCCTCGCGACACTCCAGAAGCTCACCCGCACGCCGCTCGAAACCATCAAATACTACTGGTTCCTCGACGGTGAGGTGAACGGAATTCCCTCGCGCATCGCCCGAACCGGCTACACCGGGGAGGACGGCTTCGAAGTCTACTGCCCTCCCGACTTCGCCGAGTCCATCTGGGACACTCTCCTCGACGCCGGCGAGGAGTTCGGCATCAAGCCCTGCGGCCTCGGCGCGCGCAACACCCTCCGCCTCGAAGCCAAAATGGCGCTCTACGGCCACGAAATCAGCTCTACGCTCGGCCCGCTGGAAGCCGACCTCGCCTGGATCGTGAAGCTCGACAAGCCCGAGTTCCTCGGTCAGGCCGCCCTGCTGAAACAGAAGGAAGCAGGTTTGACCCGCAAGCTCGTCGGCTTCGAGATGCGGGGCCGCGGCATCGGACGCGACGGCTACGAAGTCCACATCGACGGTCAGCCCGCTGGCTGGGTCACCAGCGGTGGACCAGCCCCCACCTTAAACAAAAACATCGGCCTCTGCTACGTACCCCTGTCTCACTCCGCCCCGGGAAGTAGAATCGATATCATCGTCAGGAATCAGCCGGTAGAAGCAGAAGTCGTGCCGACACCGTTCTATAAACGAGCCAAATGAGCTACCCCGAAAATTTCCGCTACACGAAGGAACACGAATGGGTCTTGGTCGATGGAGACGTAGGAACCATCGGCATTACAGACCACGCCCAGCATGAGCTCGGCGACATCGTGTTCGTCGACCTGCCGCGCGTCGGGACCACCGTGTCCCAGGGCAAAACCATCGGATCGGTCGAATCCGTAAAAGCCGTCTCTGACATCTACTCCCCAGTCTCCGGTGAGATCGTCGAGATCAACACCGCTCTTGCGGACGCCCCCGAGAAACTGAACGACGAGCCCCATGGCGCCGCATGGCTCGTGAAGATCCGCCTGTCCGCCCCCGACGAAATTAAGAATCTTCTGTCGGTGGACGACTATCGTAGCTACATAGGAGCTTAGAGACACACTTGCGTTACCTGCCTAAGTCGGATTCCGAGCGCCGCGAAATGCTGAAGGCATGCGGTCTCGGTTCCACCGACGAACTATTCGCCCACCTCCCGTCTGAAGCCCGCCTGCAACGGCCACTCAACCTTGAGCCCGGTAAGTCCGAGTACGAAATCGTCGACTACTTCCGTGCCCGTGGCGGCGAAACCGCGCTCGGGTATGCCTCGTTCCTGGGAGCGGGAGTCTATCAGCACTACCGGCCCGTACTCGTCGATACGGTCGTGTCGCGCGGCGAATTCCTTACGTCGTACACGCCCTACCAGGCCGAAATCTCCCAGGGAACCCTGACCACGATCTTCGAGTTTCAGACCATGGTGTGCCAGCTCACCGGCATGGAAGTCGCCAACGCCTCCATGTACGATGGCTCGACCGCTGTGCCCGAAGCCGCCATGATGGCCGTACGCATCACCGGCCGCCACAAAGTACTGGCTGCCCGTAACGTGCACCCCGAGTACCGCGAGGTCCTCGCCACCTACTGCCAGCATCAGGGCATGCCGATTGAAGAATTCGCCTTCGATCCCGAAACCGGCGCCATCGACCTTAAGGACCTCGACGCAAAGCTCAGCCAGGAAACCGCCTGCGTCATCCTCCAGTCGCCGAACTTCTTCGGCATCGTTGAGAACGTAAAGGCCGCGGCTGACATCGCCCACAAGCATGGTGCGCTGCTGGTCATGGTGTTCACCGAAGCCGTCTCACTGGGCCTCCTCGAGCCGCCCCGCGAAGCCGACATCGTTGCTGGCGAACTCCAGTCCTTCGCCATCTCGCCGAGCTACGGTGGACCCTACGCCGGCATCATCGCCACCCGCGAAAAATTCATCCGACAGATCCCAGGCCGCCTCGTCGGCGAAACAAAGGATGCCAACGGCAACCGAGCGTTCTGCCTCACGCTGTCAACTCGCGAGCAGCATATCCGCCGCGAAAAAGCGACGTCGAACATCTGCACCAACCAGGCCCTCATCGCCCTCATGGCGACCGTATTTATGAGCGTCTACGGCAAGGAAGGTCTGCGCGAACTCGCCACCCAGAACCTGTCGAAAGCCCACTACCTCTCCAACGGCCTCAGCCGCCGCTTCTCCGGCAAGTTCTTCAATGAGTTCGTCATAGACGCCCCGGCCTCGCTCAACACGGAACTCCTGAAGCACAACATCATCGGTGGACTCGAGCTGAAACGCTTTTACCCAGAGCTCGACAACGCCATCCTCGTCTGCGCGACGGAAATGTCGAAACGCGAGCACATGGACACCTTCAAACAGGTGGCCGCGCAAGTCACCGAACCCGCCCTCGCCACCGGAGGCCGAGCTTAATCATGATCAAAAAGACACGCGAACACCTCACTCAGAACGAGGGCCTGCTCTTTGAGATCAGCTCCCCAGGCAAGAAGGCCTACCAGCTCCCCGATCTCGACGTGCCCTCGGTCGACCCCGCCGAAGCCCTCGGCGCCGGCGCCGTTCGCGGAGAAATCGAAGGCTTCCCGGAAGTCAGCGAAGTGGAAACGATCCGTCACTTCACGCGCCTGTCCACCTGGAACTATGCCATCGACCTCGGCATGTATCCGCTGGGCTCGTGCACGATGAAGTACAACCCGCGCATCAACGAAGTAGTCGCGCGCACCGAGGGCCTCGCCTGGGCCCACCCCTATCAGCCCGAGGCCCTCAGCCAGGGCGCGATGGAAGTCTGCGCCGTGCTTGAATCGGCCCTCTGCGAAATCACCGGCATGGACGCCATCACGCTCCAGCCCGCCGCCGGAGCCCACGGCGAAATGACCGGCATCATGCTCATGCGCCAGTACCTCCAGGCGCAGGGCAATCCCCGCAAGCGGATACTGATCCCCGATTCCGCCCACGGCACCAACCCGGCAACCGCCGCCATGGTTGGCTACGAAGTCCTGAACATCAAGTCGAACTCACTTGGCCTGGTCGATCTCGCGGACCTCGAAAGCATCGTCGATGAAGACGTTGCCGGCATCATGATCACCAACCCGAACACGGTCGGCGTGTTCGAGGAAAACATCGCCAAGGTAGCCGCCATCCTGCACGCCAAAGGCGGACAGGTGTACATGGACGGCGCCAACATGAACGCGCTGGTCGGCATCGCCCGGCCCGGTGATTTCGGCATCGACGTGATGCACCTCAACCTGCACAAAACGTTCTCCACGCCCCACGGCGGCGGTGGACCGGGTGCAGGACCGGTGGCCGTCCGTGCCCATCTGGAACCCCATCTGCCGGCACCTCGGCTGAAGCGCATCTCCGACGCCTGGTCGTGGGACTACGACCGGCCCGGCTCCATCGGACGCGTTCGAGCCTTCTATGGCAACTTCGGCGTACTGATTCGCGCGCTCGCCTACATCATGGCCCACGGCCGCGAGGGGCTGAAGCAGGCCACCACCGACGCCGTGCTCAACGCCAACTACATTCGCAAAGCCCTTGAGCCGTACTTCGACCTGCCCTACAAATCGCCCTGCATGCACGAAGTGGTGTTCAGCGATTCCCGGCAGCAGAAGAAGGGTGTCCGCACCGGCGACATGGCCAAGCGCCTCATCGATTACGGCTTCCATCCGTACACGGTCAGCTTCCCGCTCATCGTGCCCGGCGCGCTCATGATTGAGCCTACCGAAACCGAAGGCAAGCGCGAACTCGACCTGTTCATCGACGCGCTCATCAACATCGCCCGCGAGGTCGACGACGACGCTCAGATCGTACTCAAGGCGCCGCATCTTACCCGAACCCCGCGCGTGGACGAAGTCACCGCGGCCCGCAAGCCCATCGTGCGCTGGAAGCCCGAAGCCACGGCAAGCAAAGCGGCCGACTAACAGAACCCATGGGCTTTGACCGCCGCTGGTCCCTTGCCCTCATCATCGGGATCGTTCTCTTAATCCGCCTGCCATTTCTCAACCAGGCGGTGCAGGGGGACGATCCCAAATTCATCTGGATCGCCCAGCACGCCCTCATCGATCCTGCCCATCCCAACCATACCCAGTACGTCTTTCAGGGCGAACTCGTCGACATGCGCGGCCATCCCCACCCGCCGGGCAACTCCTGGGTCCTCGCGGGTCTCATCACCCTGTTCGGCGAAGTGCGCGAGGTGCCGTTCCATGCGGTCTACGCGCTGTTCTCGCTCATCGCCGCGGTGTCCATGTACGCACTCGCGAGGCGATTCTCGCCCGCCGACCCACTCAGCCCGACCCTGCTTTTCCTTGCCGTCCCCGCGTTCGTAATCAACGGCAATTCGTTCGAATCGGACGTGCCGTTCCTCGCATGGTGGCTGCTCGGCTTCGCCCTGTTCACAGCTGGCCGGCCGCTGTGGGCGGTCCTCCCGTTCGCGCTGGCCGCGATGACGTCGTACCAGTCGGTGGTTGCCACGCCGATCCTGCTCGCTTACACCTGGCTCTGCGCCCGCGACAACAGGCGGGCCTGGCTCGCAGCCCTCGCGCCCCTCACCATCGTCCTCGCATATCAGGCCTGGGAAAAGGCGACCGGAGGAGCGATGCCGGCCACGGTCCTCGCGGGATACTTCACCCAGTACGGACTACAGCAACTCAGCAATAAACTCCAGAACGCCGCCGCCCTTACCGCGCACCTGGCGTGGCTGATCTTCCCCGTCGCCGCATTCCTCGCGGTGCGACACCCGTGGAGAATCGCCGCCATGGCCGGCGTTTTCATCGGCGCACTCATTGACCCGAACCCGCTCTTCAGCATCTCCTTTGCCATCGGCCTCGCCATCATCACCGGGCAAGTCGCCTCCTTCGTCGCAAAGCCCCAGCCCGCACCCGCGACACCGGCACCACCAGTGGGCGGCTGGCTGGGCCTCCTCACCACGCAGACCGACAACGGCCAAGCCACACCCGACACGCGATTCCTCCACATCTGGATCACGCTGTTCTTCCTTGCGTCGCTGGTGCTCTTCTTCGCCGGCTCGGCGCGATACCTGCTCCCCCTCGCCGCACCACTCGCGATCCTCACCGCCCGAGCCCTGCCGCAGCGACTCATTCTCCCCGCCGCCGCCCTGAACCTCGTCCTCGGCCTTGCCCTGGCGTGGGTCAACTACGAGCATTGGGATGGTTACCGAACCCTCACCGCCAGCCTCGCCCGGGAGGTGGGCCAGAAGCGAGTCTGGCTGAACGGCGAATGGGCCAGCTTCTACATGGAGGCCGAAGGCGCCCTCCCACTCACGCGCAAACAAATCGTGCAGTCCGGCGAATGGATAGTTTCCAGCGCACTCGGGTACCCTATCCAGGTCACAGCCCCCCTCGGCCTTATCACTGAGCGCGAGATCCGACCCAGCCTTCCGCTCCGCCTCATCGGTCTGGGCAGCAAGTCCGGCTATTCCACGGCGAGCCTCGGCTTCCGGCCCTTCGACGTCACCTTCGGCCCTCTCGACAAAGTGCGCGTCGAAGCCGTCCTCGACCGCAAGCCCACCGCCTCCTGGTTCAGCATGGGCGCACCCGAATCCGCCACGCAAATAGTAAGTGGCATGTATCAGGCGGAAAACGGAGCCCGCTGGATGTCCAGCCGAGCCACCATCCTCCTCAAAGAACCAGCCGAGCCCCGCCCCATCACCGTCGACCTCTACCTCGCCGATGTAGCTCCTGGGCGCACATTTACGGTCAGCCTCGACGGCACGGAAATTCTTCGGCAAACGTTCCCCGCCGCCGGAGCCCAGACCCTCACGACGAAGCCGGTGAAAGGCCAGACGCTCGTCATTACCGTTGATAAAACATTCTCGGTTCCCGGTGATTTCCGCGAATTAGGTGCCGTCGTTCTCTCTGCTGGATTTCGATAACTCTTCGCTTTCCCCGAGTATTTCCCTGGTCTGGCCGCATTTCTCCCCGCTTGCGCAACACGAATGAGATATACCTCGACAACATTTCTGCGTGTTCGCCGGCCTCGACCACACTCGAAATCAGAGCGGCAGGCTTCAAGCACTACAAACGGACGGGTGGGCTCCGGGCCGAAGTCGAGGCACGTTCTCGCGAAGATGGCGGGGGGTTCGCACCCTGGGTCGCTCACTGATCCTGTGGCTCCTTTGTGGCGGTTCCGTTCCCGGGTGCTCTGGGATCGCTGTCAGGGATGAGGTCCCCGTGGGCGCAGGCCGCCCACATGATTTCCTGGTGAATATCGGGGTATTTCGTTTTGAGGACGGTGGCTACGGCCCATTCGATATCGGTCATTTCTGTCTCCCAGGGAAACACAAAGTGGTCTTTTGTTGGCGGCCGGACCACGGGATTTGTCGCTTTGGCCTGGTCGATGGTCCGG
>JAWXCM010000335.1:0-9412 GCA_034408745.1 Bryobacteraceae bacterium | reverse complement strand
TGGAAGATCTCGCAGGTGATGGCAGAGGATTGGGAGGGATTTGCTGCGGCGGCGGCAACGGGAGGCGATTGACCGGGGGTTAAGTTAGGACCGGGGGTTAACTTAGTAGGGGGTCTGGATCGATTCGATTGAAGGAGTAGGGTTTTAGTGATTGACTAAAACCCTACTCATCGATGAAAATCAATCAAGATGGAGAGACAGTACCTGACCACGAGGCAAGTTGCCCAAACGCTCGGCGTATCTTTGAACACAATTTACCGCTGGCTGAAGGCTGAAAAGATTCCCGAGCCCTACCGCAATCCGGAGAACAACTACCGGCTGTGGACGGTAGAGGATCTGAGCCGGATCCGGCAGTTCGGCCCGGAGAGGCAGCAGCAGCAGCCATGATCCGGGTGGTGATGGCTAACCAGCGCGGCGGCGTTGGCAAGACGACTGCCGCGGTGAACTATGCCTGGCACCTGGCAAACGGGGGCCGGCGGACACTGCTGATCGACACCGACAGCCAGGGTTCGGTGGGCGTGATGCTGAACCTGAAGCCACGGCACTATTTCAGTCATTTTCTGGTGAACAAGTTTCACCTGGACGAATGCGTAGTGGCCGTTGGGGAGCGGATGCACGTGTTGTGCGGCAACAAGGACACGGTGCAGGCGGAATCGGCGCTGGCGGGGGCGGTGGTGCGCGAGTTGGCGTTGAAGATGCTGCTGGAGCCGTATGAGAAGCAGTATGACGCTGTTGTGATCGACGTCTCCCCTTCTATCAACCTGTTGCAGACCTGTGCGATGGTGTATGCGCGCAATGTGGTGATTCCGGTGAATATGGATCTGTTGAGCCTGAATGGGGCGAATGCGGCCTACGACATGATCCGGCTGTTGAACGACCTGATCAAGGCGGATATCCACGCGGTGGGTTTGATGCCGTGCCAAGTGGACCAGCGGTTGTCGGTGACGGCGCTGGTGCAGCAAGGGCTGGAGAAGATGTCGGAGATGTTCCGGATCCCGATCCTGCCGGCGATCCGGACGGATCAGAGCGTCAACAAGGCGTTTCGGGCGAGGCGGCCGCTGCTCGAGCACGAGCCAGGATCGAAGGCGGCACAGGACTACCTGGCGGCGTTTGAGGAGATCACCGGGGGGATTATGAGGCAGCAGAATGGCGAAGCGAAAGCGACAGCTTGAGTCATTCGACGTAGCGGATTTTCTGCGTCCGACAGACGCGGATTTGCGGAGTGCGTTGACGGCGCTGCTACACCGTGGCGAAGGGGGGGTTAACTTAGGACCGGTGGTTAACTCAGGAGGGGGTCCTGCGTTTATTGAGAGAGAACCCGCGCGGGAGAGTGGAGAGCAGTTCCCTGCCCCGGCAGGTCCGACAGGTACGGCGAGGGCGGTTGAAACAGAAGCCCCTGTCAACTTAACCCCCGGTATTAAGTTAAGACCGGGTCCTACGGTTATCACCCAGGTCGATGCGCCCACGGTCGAGACGGATATTAACTTGAGACCCGGGGTCAAAATAGGACCCGGTCCTATAACAATACCCCCTCCTGGCTTAGACCCCGGTCCTAACTTAAGAGGGGGTCCTGCCAAAAAGCGGACCTTCGCCATTCGCGAAGCCAAACTTGCCCAGGATGGCCACGCCCGGGCTGAGCAACACCTCTATGAACTGCTGTGGGAGCGAGCGCGCCCTCACGATGAAGTCTCCCGCCTCATCACCATTGGTTTTGCGGGCATCGCCACACTGGTCCGGTTGTCGGAATCCAATGCGCGGATCAATCTACGCTCGCTGATCCAGAAGTTGGCAATTGAGGAGCACAGCACGTACAACTGCGAGCAGTCGACCGGCCGGACGTATCGCATTCTGAACTACAGCGAGATCCTGCGGCGGCGGCGGGAGGCGGGCTACACATGGGTGATGCGCAAGACCCTGGCCGTATCGTTCGTGGATCCTGCGACCGGGGAACCGCTGCTGTCGAAGCTCAAGAAAAAGGCAGGATCGGGTCTTAAGTTAACAAGGGGGGCCCCTCCTAACTTAACAGGGGACCCCCCTCCTAACTTAACAGGGGGCCCCCCTCCTAACTTAGGAGGGGCTTATAGAGAAGAAGATTTAGAGAATCTTTCTAGAGAAGTAGCGTCGTCGGTTCCGGTTCTCTATGAGAATCTGTCCCAATACGGGCATCCCGACGACGACGTGATCGAGCGGCTGTTTCTGGCCTGCCGCCGGGAGGCCCCGGACTGCACGGTGGACGAGATCGTGCATTTCATCCATCACAAGGGGGCCGTAGCGGGGCGGCTTCCGGTTCACAACGCGATGGGCTTTCTCCTCGCAGTGGTTCCAAAGTGCTTCTGCGGAGAGAGTTTTACACTCTACCGCGTCGCGGCACAACGCGATAGGGACATACAACAGGCCCAGCGGAGAAGGGAAGAAGCGGAACTGGAGCAGTGGCGACAGGAACAGCAGGCGTTGCTGGCCGACCCCAACGTTGACGAACAGGAAAAGCAGTGGATCCGCAAGCTGCTACGGGGTGGCTAACACCAGTGTCAGCCAGCCAAGCCTCAGACGGACGCTCTCGAGCGGCCGCGCAGCGCGCGGTAGAGCAACAGGATGATCACGGCGCCCAGGATGGACATGATCCAGCCGCCGACCTGTCCGGGCCCATAGATACCCATCACTCGGCCGACCCAACCGCCGAGCAAGGCACCGCCGACACCCAACAGAATCGTGATAAAAATGCCGCCTGGATCGCGGCCGGGAACCAGCAGTTTAGCCAGAACACCAACGATCAGGCCAAAGATAATCCAACTGATGACTTCAAGCATTCCAAAACCCTCCTGAGGGGACGCGAGCAATTGGAGCGCCGTTCGGGATCCAGCACCGGGAAGCAAAGCCGGGCGGTATCGCGGCAGGCGCGACGATTCCACACCGGGGCCGGGAAGCAAATCTTCGATCCGGGAAACGATGAACGCCGCTCCGGGGCCGGGGTGAGAGATGACGAAGGTGTAAAACCGGTCGGGCTGCCAGTCGAGATTGTCGAGGCGAACGGGGGGAAGGGAAGGCGTGCCGCTGACGCCGGAGGGGTCCGGCAGCGGCTCCAGTTCGATGGCTGCGGTGATGGGGTTGACCTGGAGGAAGGGGGTACCCTGAGCAAAGTCAAGGACGGCGAGTTGGATGGGATCGGCGCGGTGTCTGGGGATGCGGATAGTGAGAGGGCCGGTATTGGTTGCCGCATGAACGAAGCGGAGGCGGGGGCGCCCGGTAGCGGGCACAGCGAGGTCATCCTGAAAAGCACGGAGCCACGGCTGGCCATCCGGGCCGGCAAAGGCGATCAGGGTATAGCGGTGCCCATTCCAGAGTTCCAGGCGGGTGGATGCGCGGTCGCGGAGGGATCCGGCAAAGCGCAGCGAGAAGTGCCGGCGATCGATGGGAACCTCGCGGTAGGCGGAGGTGCGGCGGTAAGGGACACGGGAGAACAAAAGCTCCTCACTGAGGCGCAGATCGAGGGGTGCCGAGGTAGGGTTGGCGTTAGAGAAGCGCACCAGAGCTTTGGGCACCTCAGCATCGGACTTGGCGAAGCAGAGGGCAATCAGAATGGCAATGAAAGGATGGCAAAGCAGAGATGCGGTCTCCTGCAGGCTAGAGAGTGGAAACAGAACAACTGTTTCGGAATGCCAATTGCAAACCACCTGAGAAGTAATGGTGAGACAGACCTCTTCTCTGCTGAGACAGACCTCTTCGCTGGTGAAACAGACGGTAACGGAATGGATCAACGACGACGCGATGCGGCTGAGCGCTTCGCTGGCGTACTACACGCTTTTCTCGCTGGCTCCGTTGCTGCTGGTGTTGGCAGTAGTGGTGCGATGGGTGTTGGGAGATCCGAACGCGCAGGAGCGGATGTTGACCGAGATTGGAGGGCTGGCGGGAACGGACGTGGCTGCGGCGATGCAGTCGCTGCTGGAAAGTTCACAGCGGGAGCGAGGGGCGGGTTGGTGGGGAGTTCTGGTGGGAATGGTAACCGTCCTGCTGGGAGCATCGGCAGCATTCAATGAATTGCGCTACGACCTTAATCGGATCTGGAACGTAGAGCCTCCGGTGGATCCCAAATGGACGGACTGGATCAAGCGGCGGCTGTTCGCGTTTCTGGTGGTGCTGGGCGTTGGTGTCCTGATGGCGGTTTCGTTTGCGGCGAGCGCAACATTGACCGCGGCAGGGCAATACTTCAGCGACCGGCTCCCGGTGCCGCTGTTGGTGTTGCAGGGATGGAACCTTACGGTATCGCTGGCAGTGTTGACGGTGTTGTTCGCGCTGCTATTCAAAGTTCTGCCGGACACGCATATTGAATGGCGGGACGTATGGCTGGGGTCGGCGGTGACGGCGTTATTGTTTTTAGCGGGGCGGACCGCGATCACGCAGTATCTGGTGACGAGCGGGCTGAGTTCGTCATTTGGAGCGGCGGGATCGGTGGTGGCACTGCTGGCATTTGTGTACTATTCAACACTAATGTTCTTCCTGGGAGCGGAGTTCACGCAGGTCGCCGCGACGCGGCGCAAAGGAGGCAAAGAAAAAACGGTGGAGTAACAAAACACTCTCTGGGAATGTCAACAAAGCAATCTGTAGATCCTGGCACAAAGGCACCCGATAACCACCGGGTGCTGATACAGGTGGCACGGAGGAAGACAATTTGCGGGAACCACCGGGCTGATTCCGCGCGAACGGAAACCCAAAACGGGTCAAAAACCAAGAGGAGGAACGCAATGGTAACGGACACGACAACGAGCGCCACGATGACGACACAACTGGAAGATCCACTAAGCTATCTTCCCTGCTCGACGATCAGCGAATACCGTAAAGGACAGGTACTGTTCGAGCCCGGCCAGCGGTCGCCCTATCTGCACCTGGTAATGGAAGGCTGTATCAAGATCAGCCGCATTATCGACAACAACGAAATAGTGATTGACCTCTGCCAGGCAGACGATTTCTTCGGCGAGCCGGCGTTTTTGGGTTTGGACACCGCGGAACGGGCGGTGGCTCTGGACGGCAGCAAGATCATGAGCTGGCCGATTCAAACGGTACAGGAACTGATCTGCCGGCACCCGCAACTGGGAATTGCCCTGGTGCAACTGCTGGCGCGGCGGGGAATGGATCTGAGCGAGCGGATGGGGACGCTGTCGGTGGATTGCACGTCGCGGCGGCTGGCAAAGGCGCTGCTGCACCTGGCGGAACGGATGGGGCAACCGGACGCCCAATCGCCGCAGGTGGTGCAGACGGCTCCGTTTGCGCACAAACTGCTGGCGCAGTACATCGGTACGACGCGGGAAGCGGTGACGCACTGCATGAACCAATTCCGGCGGCAGGGTTTCCTGACGTATTCGCGACGAGGGATGACGATCTACCGCGACAACATCGTGGGATGGCTGGAGAGTACGGCAAAGAGCAATCCGGGGCCGTCAGCTACTGGTCCCCGCCAGCAGCGGCAGCAGCCTGAGATTCATTCGGATCATCTGGAGAATGAGAACGATACTCTTTCAGTTTGATCTGAATGGTCTTGAGGCTTAGGCCAAGAACGTCAGCGGTACGGCGCCGGTTGTTGTCGAGGAAGCGGAGGGTGGCCAGGATGAGGGCTTTCTCGGCATCATGCAACGACGTACCGAGGCTGAGCGTGAGTTTGCCGGCATCGACGATGGGTCCATCGGCAGGGGCCGCGGGAACCATGGAACCAAGGGTTGATGGCAGAAGAGCCATCGTGATGGGACCATCGCCGGCCAGGATGACGGCGCGTTCGAGGACATTGCGCAGTTCACGAACATTGCCGGGCCAGTGATAGTGAAGAAAGCGCTCCATGACGGCGGGCTCAATGGGGGTCATGGGGCGGTCGTGCTTCCGCTTGAGGGAGGCCAGCAAGGCCTGGGAGAGCAGGGGGAGATCTTCTTTGCGCTCGCGGAGGGCGGGCAGCGCGACGTGAAAAACGTTGAGGCGATAGAAGAGGTCTTCGCGCAGTTTGCCTTCTTTGACCGCCTTTTGTGGGGACCGATTGGTGGCGGCGAGAACGCGGACATCCACCTCGATCTCGCCACGGCCGCCTAAGCGCTGGACGCGGCTATCCTCGAGAACACGCAGCAATTTGGCCTGCATGGAGAGCGGGAGCTCGCCAATTTCGTCGAGGAACAGCGTCCCGGTGTGTGCCAGTTCGATGCGGCCGAGACGGCGTTCGGAGGCACCGGTAAAGGCGCCGCGTTCGTGGCCGAACAATTCGCTTTCAATCAGGGTTTCCGGCAGTGCGGCGCAGTTGAGGGCGACGAAGGGCGCATTCTTGCGGGGGCTGGACGCATGGATGGCCCGGGCGACGAGTTCTTTGCCGGTCCCGCTTTCCCCGGAAACCAGGACGGTGGCGCGGCTGGGAGCGACTTGGCGGATGAGGGCGAACACGTCCTGCATCAGCGGGCTCTTGCCGACCATTTCGCCGAGTTGCTCGCCCATGAGGACCATGCGGAGGCGTTCGTTCTCCTCGCGCAGGGACTTCTGCTCGCCGGCGCGTTCGATGAGGACCTGGAGCGCGCCCAAGGGGACGGGCTTGTTGAGGAACCAAAAAGCGCCAGCGTCGTGCATGGCGGTGATCGCGGTTTCAATATCGGAAAACTGAGTCAGGATGATAACAGGCGGCGGGTTGTCCTGGGAGTGGAGGCGTTTGATCAGCTCAAAGCCGTCCATGTGAGGCATGCGGAGGTCGGAGATGAGGACCTGCGGATGAAAGCGCTGACACTTTTCGAGGGCTTCGACGCCATCGGCGGCTGTTTCTGTGACGTAGCCCCAGGACGCCACTTTGCCGGCCATGTAATTGCGGTCCTGCTCATCATCGTCGGCGATGAGGACTCGAAGAGGATTTGACTTCATATTGACAGCTATTGACATTACACCTCCCGCAACTGTTTCGCGCAAAGGGAAGAAAGTTCCTCAAACTTGGGGGGTGCGCAGGTACGAGGGAAAAATAGGGGTAAGGGAGGAAAAGTGTTCGCTTAGGAAAAGAGTACTCCGATGCACGTACCGGTTTTAGGGGCGAACCGGGGTGCCATTTGTTCAGAATGAGACACTTAGCGATTTGGAAGGGTCGTTGCACTGAAGAGGGAAGGATTTAAAAGCAAATGCTTACAGCTGTCTCTCCGAACCCTTCACACGCATCGACGATTGCGGTAATGAATCTGCCACTGCCACTGCCACTGCCACTGCCACTGCTGGTGACGATGACGGCGGAGCCAGCAGAATACCACCAGCGCGAAGCGCCGCTGAGTGAGGCTCAGTTTGGGGATGCCTTCCAATCCTGCTTTCCGCTGACACTGCGGTTTCTGCTTTCGCGCGGAGTGGCTGCCGATGTGGCTGAAGAGGTGGCGCAGGCGGCGTGGGTGAAGGGCTGGGAGTGCCGGGACCAGTTGCAGCGGCCGCAGATGATCGCGG
Organism: Bryobacteraceae bacterium; assembly: GCA_034408745.1. Lineage (GTDB taxonomy): Bacteria > Acidobacteriota > Terriglobia > Bryobacterales > Bryobacteraceae > JAWXCM01. The sequence continues at coordinate 1,978 of JAWXCM010000335.1, read as the reverse complement.
CATGGGTGAACAGCATCGCCAAGAACATGTTGAAGAACCGGAGGCGGACCGAGCAACGCCTGGAGAGCCTGACCGATTTGTCGAAGGCGAGCACACAGCCGCAGCCATCCGTGGATATGGGCCGGATTCTGCAACGGTGCGACGGGCGGGACGCGAAGATTCTGTGGGGATTCTACGTGGAAGGCTACACGACGGAAGAGATCGCAGGGCGGCTGGGGCTGAGTCCGGTGGCGGTGCGGGTGCGGATGCTGCGGCTGCGCAACGCGCTGCGGCTGAAACTCAGCAAACCGACCCCCCCTGTGCACCCGATCGTCCAGGCAGCATAGCCAGGCTACTGGTGGAGCCAGGGTGGAACTTTAGGAGCCGCTCATGGGGGAACGGGTGGAAGTAGTGACCCCAAGTTCGCTTGCTCCGCTATCGCGAAGGATCTGAGAAGCCTGTTCGAGCAGGGATCCGTTCGGACAACGAACGGTGAGACGAACGCCGCCGCGTTCAATGTAGTCGCGATATTTTGACTCGCTGCGATTTGAGATTGCCACACCGATAGAAATCCCAATCAGCGCGCCGGCGGATCCGCCGGCGATCGCACCGACAGCCGCGCCGGAGAAACCGAAGGCGACACCGACAGCCATGCCGAGCAGAGCGCCGACGAGCAGACCGACCGCGGCGGTGGCGAAGGTACCTTCCATTTTCCTTTGATTGTCCTTGGCGTTGCCGGGCAACAGCGGGGTGTTGACCTGATCAGGCCCGGCAAGGTCGATCTCGTCAAACCCGGCCATGCGCAGGCGATCGGCGGCAGTCTGCCCGACCGTCATATCCGGGAACAGAGCAAAAGCTTCGGCGTAGGACATAAGAGACAGGCCCTTTCAATCTGGGAGAAGCAAAGCGAATGCCAGAGTGCATTTGCTTGTATTTGGGACGGGGTGTGCTCATCCGGCGTGGGATCCGGACCAGGAGGGAGGATCACTGGCGGGGAAGGAGTCTTCTCCGACGGAGTCGATATCGGCCTCTACCGCTGTAGTTTTTTCCTCGACAGTATGACATCTGGAAGCCTGAAGCCAGCGGCGGACGAAGAACGCCGAGGCGGAGCCGGCGAGGACGTAAAGGAAAAGACCGGTTCTGGATCGCATGTATAAATTAAGATAGCGACGGGGGGGGTTATGTTACAGAACAGGCGAAATCGGGTGTAGGGGCGCACGGTGGCGTATGGAGTGCTAACAGATAGCTCAAGGGGAACATTGCCTGTTACTTGATATAGCTTTGAAAGAACCGCCAGGCCCCACGGCCCGCCGTTTCATTTGCAAAGGGCAGGCGGGCGAGCAGCGAGAATCGCATCCACTCGCCTGAAAGAAGTAGTAAAGGATGGGAGTTGTATGAGCGTAACTAGAATTGCAGTAACAACGACTCTGCTGATCGGCTCCATGGCCATGATCGCGCAAGGTCCGGTGAAAGACACCCTGGTGGTGACATTCCCGAACCCGGTGATCGTAGGAGGGAAGCCGCTGCCGCCGGGTGAATATACGGTGCGGCAACTGGAGAGCACGACAAGCCCGAGAATTCTGGAGTTCTCCACAGAGGACGGGATGAAGGTGCAGGCAACCGCGTCGGCGATACCGATGGAGACGACCGCGCCGAAGGAGGCCACGGGAGTGATCCTGGAGCAGCGCGGGAACAATTACTACGTGAGCAAGATCTGGGTGGAGGGGCAGCGGTACGGATACCAGTTTGAGCCTCCTCCTGACAATCAGGAAGAGGTACTGCGGGTGGTACGGGTAAATGGAATGCGAATGGCCGTGACTTACAAGCCGGGAGAGGCGCCGAAGGAAGTGGCGCAGGCGCTACAGCCGGAACCCACACCGCAGCCCACGCCGCCGCCGGTGAAAGAGCCGGAACCCACACCGCAGCCGGTAACACCTCCGGTACGGGATCCGGAGCCCACGCCGCAGCCAGAGCCGACACCGGTTCGGGAGCCGGAGCC
>JAWXCM010000334.1:0-13348 GCA_034408745.1 Bryobacteraceae bacterium | reverse complement strand
GCCATGCCGACACTGACGGCCACGCCTTGTCCCAACGGGCCGGTCGTGGTTTCCACCCCGGAGGTCCACCGGTATTCGGGGTGACCTGGACATTTGCTGTCTAGTTGCCTGAATGTCTTGATGTCATCCAGCGTGATCGCGAGTTCGCCAAGCGTTTCGTATATCGGGTTGACCGCCTTCACACCGGTCAGGTGCAACATCGAATACATCAGCATCGAAGCGTGGCCTATGGAGAGAACGAACCGATCCCGGTTCGCCAAAATCGGGTCGGCCGGGTCGAAGCGCAGGAACTTCTGCCACAGGCAATACACCACCGGCGCCATCGCCATCGGAGTACCGGGATGCCCGGAGTTGGCCGCTTGCACCGCGTCCATGGACAAGGTGCGAATGGTATTGATGGCCAGTTGATCTGAATGACTGCGGTTTATGGCTTTGGTTTCATTTGTGGTGAGCACCGGAATCGCGAGGTGCGGCGTCCGACGCTGGTTTGATGACCGACATTTCTATCGCGTCCAACCCAGCCATTTGCCCATGAGCTTTTTCACCAAGGGCGTGAGGCGGGTGCGGTTGTAGAGGTCACCGACTTTGCGGATGGCTTCGGCTTGAGTGGGATACGGATGAATGGCCGAGCCGATCGTCTTCAAGCCAAGCTTGCCGTTCATCGCCAGCGTGATTTCGGAAATCAGGTCGCCGGCGTGCGCGGCGACGATCGTGGCGCCGAGGATTTGGTCGGTGCCCTTGCGCACATGCACGCGCACGTAGCCTTCGGTCTCGCCGTCGATCATGGCGCGGTCTACTTCGGCGAGTTCCTGCGTGTAAGTGTCCACCTCGATGCCCTTGTCCTTCGCGTCCTTTTCGTAAAGACCGACGTGCGCGATCTCGGGCGAGGTGTAGGTGGTCCACGGGATGTTCAGCGCACTGAACTTGGCGCGGCCTTTGAAAAGCGCGTTCTGGATCACGATGCGCGCCATGAAGTCCGCCACATGGGTGAACTGAAACGGCGAGCAAATGTCGCCGCAGGCGAAGATGCGTGGGTTCGCGGTCTGCAAGCGGTCATTCACCTTCACGCCTTTCTTGTCGACGGCGACGCCGGCCGCCTCGAGGCCGAGTCCCTCGACATTGGGAGCACGACCCGCGGCGACGAGGAGTTGATCTACCAGCACGTCGTAACCCTGCCCATGTGATTCAACTTGCAGTTGAACGCCGTCGGCGTCGTTGGCCAGTTTGAGCTTCTTGCCGCAGCAAAGCAGCTTGACTCCGTCGCGCTCCATTTTGGCCAGGACGGCTTCCGCTGCATCCCGATCCTCGCTGGGCAAGATGCCATGCTCCGTCTCCACCAGGAAAACTTCCGCGCCCAAGCGGGCAAAAGCTTGCGCCATTTCACAGCCGATCGGGCCGGCCCCGATGATGCCGAGTCGCTTCGGCAATTCGGTCAGTGAGAACAGCGTTTCGTTGGTCAGGTAAGGAACATCCTGTAACCCTGGAATCGGCGGAGCGGTGGCGCGCGCGCCAGTGGCGATGACGGCCCTGGAAAAGCGCAGCGTCTGCCCTGCGACCTCCACGCGGTCCGAACCGGTGAATTGTCCGCCGCCGAAAAAAACATCCACGCCGACGTCGGCGAAGCGTTGCGCCGAATCATGCGGGCTGATGTCGGCGCGCAGACGGCGCATCCGTTCCATCGCCTTGCCAAAATCCACCGTCACGCCGGCCGGAACGTTGACGCCGAACTCCCCCGCATCGCGCACTGCCGCCGCTGCGCGTGCCGCGCGGATGATGGCCTTGGACGGCACGCAGCCGACGTTCAGGCAATCGCCGCCGAGCAAGTGTTGCTCGATGAGCGCGACCTTGGCGCCGAGCCCTGCCGCGCCAATGGCCGACACCAGCCCCGCCGTGCCGCCGCCGATCACGACGAGATTGTAGCGCTCCGCGGGCGTCGGGTTTTTCCAGTTCAGCGGGTGGACATTGGAGACCAGTCTTCGATTGTGATTGTCCCATGGCAGGACGGGCGGTTGCGTTTGTTCGCTCATAAAAATGTTTCTGCGTGCGGTTATTGCGTAATCTTTTTCGCGAGCGCGTTTTCGCGAGGCGCGTGACGAAGACGGTGACGATGACCGTGGCGAGCAGGCCGACGCCGTAGAGCACCCATTCGCTGGTGGTGCGCGCGCGGTCGCCAGTGGCGGCCTGCGCGAGCGAGCCGAGATACACATACAGGATCGTGCCGGGCATCATGCCGATCCACGAGGCGAGGACGTAATCGCGCAACTTCACTTGCGTTAGGCCGAAGGCGTAGTTCAACAGCGTGAAAGGAAACACCGGCGAGAGCCGCATCAGCCCGACGATTTTCCAACCCTCGTTTGCGACGGCCTTGTCGATCGCGGCGAAACGTTGGTTGCCTTCGATCTTGCGGGCAATGGCGTCGCGGGCCACATAGCGCCCGACGAGAAACGCGCAGGTCGCCCCCAGCGTCGAGGCGATCGAAACGTAGATCGACCCCCACACCACGCCAAACACCGCGCCCGCGCCGAGTGTCAGCACCGAGCCGGGGATGAACAGAACGGTCGCCAAAATGTAGAGCCCGATGAAAATGACGGGCCCCATAAGTCCGAGTTGGGCGACCCAATCGATCGCCTGCCTGAGCAACTCCTGACCATGGAAATATTTGAAGGCGACCATGGCGGCGGCGATGAGTGCGACTGCCACGCCGGAGTAGAGCAGCCACTTCCAACGAAAGCCGGGCCTGGCCGCGGACGTTGTCCGCTGAAGTGTGGGACTGTTGTCAGTGGCGGGAGTCATGTCGGTTTCTCGAGTGTTCATTTCGGACGTTACATCATCGACAGCACGCAGTCGGTGCGGTAAAGGACGAATGTTGTTCATGGACGTCAATGTCTTCGCGACGGCGCGTTCCGCTTCCACGTAGTGTTGATCTCCAACCATTTGAGACTCGGACGTGGAGTCAACCCCTGCCGGCCCAGCTGCAGAGTTTCACTACACAAGTGGGTCAATTGTGGATGGACTTGAACAGGACGCCTACTTTCTGGGGCGCAGTGGCCCGTTGCATTGCCAAAGAGCATCCAGAAGATCAGTCATTGGTCGCCAGCATCGCGATTTCCTTACAGTAGTCGTTCTTACACGCTGGCGTACACGCTGGTCGGGCGCCCCTATATTTGAAACGCCATCCCCGAGAGCAGGTTTACTTTCATGAAAGAAACTGGCGCTCAACTGATACAGCTCCAGGACCCGCGACGGCATGTCGCCAGCCGGACGATCGGCTACAGATGGCGGATTTGCGGCCATATCCGATTCCACACCAAACCCCACCGTCAATATCTCGGGCTGCCGCATTGCCTGTGGCACAACGAACGTGTGTTCCTGTGTGCCACAGGCAATGGTCGCGCATCCATACAACCGTACCCGAGTTCAAACACCGAGACGGCAAACCAATGGGCGGCCGGGAAGGAATCGTCGACTTCGGCGACTCACTTGGCGATAAGCAACTGAACGAGTCCGGCGACGCACGTGCCGAGGACAACATTCCAGCGATGGAGGAGAAACATGAGTACTCCACGAAGTATGCTCGCGAGCCTGACTGCCACCCTAGTGCTATCAGCTTTGATGGTGATCAAATCGCCCATGGGGCTGATGCCGCAGCTCGACGTCATCGCCATGCTCAGCTCAATGATGAACGGACCAGAAACCCTCGGGTGGGCCGCTCACGTTATGATCGGTACGAGCATTTCTGGCATTGCGTTCGCCCTACTTCGCCGTTTACTTCCAGGCAAAACGAGCCTGATAAAAGGTGTCGTCTTCGGAGTGGCTGCGTGGGCGATGATGATGATCGCGGTGATACCCATAACCGGTGCTGGCTTGTTCGGCCTACACCTGGGAATCATGGCCCCCGTGATGACGCTGGTGCTGCACGTTATCTACGGCGTAGTGCTTGGCCTTCCCTTCGGGAAGCTCACTTCCCGAGGGGTGAGCCACGCGCTCGCGTAGCCGCACGCGCTGCCCTCGACCGACACGCCGTCCTGGTCGGTAGAGGTGCGGCCCCGCCCTCCGCAGGACACGTCTGATCTATTTGGTGTTTATGAGCGCGCTGGACCCTGTTGTAGTCGCTGTCGCTACTTCGATGCCCGTACGATCGCCAGGCAGAGTGCGCCTTTGGCAGTCATTGCAAATGTCGTCGACACGTCGACTACGTCGCGCGCAACAACGCTTTTCGCAGCATGAACAGATTCACCAGCGCACAGGCGACGTTCAAACGCTCGGGCTTTGTGGCGATCGCGCGATAGCGCACCGAGTGCCACGCGGGCTCGGGCCGCGTCGCCTGTCCGTTGATCACTGGCCTTCGACATTCGCCCGCCGGCGAACCGAACCCGGCCCAACGCCCCTGATTCGCTTGAACGCCCGGCGAAATGCGGTCTCGGTCGAGTAGCCGAGTTCACTGGCCACGGCAGCCACGGACCTGCTGCCATCCCGGAGTCGTGTCTCGGCGACGCGCATTCGCCAGTCCGCCAGAAAGTGCATGGGCGGCACGCCGACGGCGCCCTGGAAGCGCTCGAGAAATGCGGTCCGGGACAGGTGCGCCTCAGCGGCCAGTTTCGCGATGGTCCAGCGCCTGCCCGGCGAGTCCAGCATGGCTACCAGGACCTGCCGCAGGCCCGGATCGAGGAACGCGCTCAGCAGTCCGCCACGAATGGTGCCCCGCTCCAGTTCGTGCCGCAGGACATAGACAAACAGCACTTCGGACAGCCGGCTCAGAACGCTCTCGCGGGCGGATCGATCCTGCTGGGCCTCTCGTGCCAAAAGCAAGGCGAGGGCCTTAAGCTCCTCACGCGCCTCCTTGCCGGTCACGATCACGACGTCCGCGAGCGACATGATCAGGGGATTACTCTGTGCGCCAGCAAGTGCAAACGTGCCACACACCAGCTCGGTACGCGGGCCGGTACCGGACTGGAACAACTGGCTACCGGATGCAGCAATGTGCCTGGACTGGCTCAGTAAGTGGCCGCGGCTGCGGGGGAATACCACAACGTCCCCGGCTTGCAGGCTGATCGGCTGACTGAAGCCGGGATCCAGGTGCAGAAAGCACTCGCCGGCGGCCACGAGGTGAAATTCGACATGGGGGCTGGGCGGCATTTCCAGCTGCCAGGGGCCACAGGTACTCGGATTCGCAAAAACGCTGGCGCTCAGCTGATACAGCTCCAGAATTCTCGACAGCATGTCGCCGGCCGAACGATCGGCTACAGATGGCGGATTTGTGGTCATTTCCGCTTCCTCAATGAAACCCTAAGGTAATCATCACAGATAGCCGCATAAGCGGTTCCTCTTGGATGATTATCCCCGTTGGATCGGGAAATGGAGAAGCATCGTGAGTCAATTCAAGTTTCATTCGGTGGAGAATGCACCAACGGCGTCGCGGCCGCTGCTCGAGAAGATAGCTGGCCGTTTTGGTTTCGTGCCCGGCATGCTGGCTGGGATGGCCGAGTCCCCCGCGGCGTTGGAGGGCTACCTCACGCTGGCCGGCATTTTCGAGCGCTCGTCCCTGAGTCCCGTGGAGCAGCAGGTCGTCATGCTCGCCACCAGCGTTGAAAATGGCTGCGAGTTCTGCGTCAGTGCTCACTCGTTCATTGCCCGGAATATGGTCAAAGTCGATTCCGGTGAAGTGGATGCATTGCGCCGTGGTGGTGACCTGAAGGATCGGCGGCTGGATGCCCTGGCTACGTTTACGCGGCAGGTCGTGCGTGGCCGCGGCTGTGTCGAGGACGGGGAACTCCAGTTCGTTCTCAATGCGGGGTTTACCCGCGCACAGGTCCTGGACGTGATCCTGGGCGTGTCCGTCAAGACACTCAGTAACTACATTAACCACCTGCTGAAGACGCCATTGGACGCTGCATTTGAAAAGGAGCGCTGGAGCCGGGCAGCGTGAGCGCCCGTCAGTAGCCATGAGCGAACTGTATACCGGCATTGTCGAATTCACGGACCGTACCCTGGAGCAGGGCCTGGCGGCTATTGACCGGCCCGTGCTTCTCGATTTCGGGGCCAGCTGGTGCAGTCCCTGCCATGCCCTCGAGCCTATCATCAAAGCGATTGCGGCCGAACGGGGTACCCGCGTGACAGTGGTCAAGGTGGACCTCGAGCGGAGTCCCATAGCCGCCAGATCGTTCGGCATTCTGTCGATCCCAACGGTCCTGATCTTCCGGCAGGGCAAGGTCCGGGAGAGGCTGGTGGGGGTCCAGTCGAAGGCCACCTACCTGGCGGCGATCGATCGGGTCCTCAAGAATTGAACCCGCCCGGTCCGGCCGCGGCATGCAAGGTGTTGTTGAGTTGTCGTTCAAGCCGCGTCCGGGAGACGAGTCCGCGGACGACCGCACTGCTGTTGGCGAGCCACTCGAGGACGATGATATGAGTGGCTTCGCTGGTCTGAAATATGGCGATCAGGTCGCCCACGGTGGCCGACTGCAGGTCACCCCAATCCAGGGTATCGAGTTGATCCCATGGCGTCATGATGTCCCCCACATGAGTGTCCTGCCGACGGCAGGGGTGGTGATCGCAGCTGGGGTTCTGCAGGAATCGACCTGCGCGGTCTCCCTGAATGTCATGGGCTGTAATGAGCCCGACGATGTCGTCGCCTCGCGCCACGAGCAGCGCGCGGACGCCGACCTGGATCATTTCGCGCAGTGCTGCATCGATCTGGAGGCTCTCCGGGACGGTCGCCGGGAGGTCGCGGCTGAAGTCCGTGACCACCTGTGTAGCAGGGTCCGACAGCTGCCGGCGCCGGTGTTCTGGAGCAATCCGATCGGTGCTGCGTCGTGGTCACCGCGATGCGGCGGGGAAAAGGTCTGGCTTGTTGCATCTGATTAACTCCCTGATTGCGGACGCTGTGATGGTGTCCTGTACTTAAGATGTCGCGAGCCACTGAAAGGTTACACAGCTCCCCGGGGCAGACCCCCGCGAAGAGGTTGTCCGGGGTTGATCGGTCGGAAGACTCGAGCCCGGGCGGCGATGAAGGCGCCTTGCTGGCCGGACTGCGGGCGGGAGACCCGCGGAGCTGCCGGGAGCTGGTCCGTCGCTTTGGCCCCCGGGTACTCAGCCTTGCGCGTCGCTACCTGGGCATTGACGCGGACGCGGCAGACGCGTTTCAGGAGACATTTATTCGCGCGTGCGGCAAGTGCGATTCCTTCGAAGGGCGATCCGGCCTGGCGGCCTGGGTGCGTGGTATAGCCATAAACCAGTGCCTGGTGGCACTACGGAAACGTCGGGTACGCGCAGAAGAGTCGCTTGAGCAGCGTTCATCGGAATTCGACGAGCGGGGTCGCCGGCTTCCGCAGCTGGTGGAGCCCGCGCCCGGTGTGGAGGATGTTGTGCATGGTGAACAGCTTCGCCGTCGGGTGCTTCTTGCCGTTAATAGCCTCCCGGAGCCGTTCCGGCTGGTGGTCCTGCTTCGCGATGTCGACGGGTATTCCACTGAGGAGACCGCCCGGGCTCTGGATTGTGAGCCCGGCGCCGTCAAGGTGCGACTCCACCGTGCCCGGAAGGTGCTGATGCAGCGCCTGGGGCCTGAGGTGCGCGCCGCCTCCGGCTCCGACGTGGCTGTTGCCGGCCGGGCCGTCACCAGTCGCCGGGCCTGACGGATGTGGTTCTTACGCAGGGAGTCGCTGGAATGATAGATTGCCGTGACTTCGACGCACGTTTGCCGGATTACGTGGGCCGATCCCTCGGTATCCGAGGTTGGATCGCGTGCTGGGTGCATTCGCAGTTGTGCGGGGCATGTCGTCAATATATGTCCTGCTACAGGGCGACTATCTCGATAGTGCGTGCGGCCTGTGAAGCCACCGATGACGATCACCAGGAGGCAGTGCCGGAGGAGCTGATCCGCATGACGTCGCTGTCTATTGCGAAAAGCCTGCCTCGGGTGCCTGAGGGTGGGATCGGTGTAGATTCGGACACGAAGCGCCACCTTTAGGGTGCGGATTGGGGCTCGGGACCTCGACCGCAGGACAAGCACTCTGGCCATGCTGAAGGAAACAAGAATGATATCAATGAACATATTCGCCGCCTCCAAGACCCGTAGATGGCCGGGCGCACTGCTGGTGTTGTTCCTGGCGCTGGGGGCCAGTCCGACAATTGCTGCGGACGTGTCTGCCATTGGCGACTACCAGCCGACCGTGTTGATCACCGGTGCAAACCGGGGCATCGGCCTTGCCCTCGCGGCACACTATGGAGCCCAGGGGTGGCGGGTGATCGCAACCAGCCGGGATCCGGATTCTTCCGCGGAGCTCAAGTCTCTGGCTGCGCGCTTTCCGGGGATCACCGTGGAAAGGCTGGACGTCACCAACCTGGCGGCTATCGATGCACTCGCCTTGAAGTACAAGGGAGTACCGATCGATGTCCTGTTGAACAATGCCGGCGTCCTGGGTGGTCTGGATACCCAGAAGCTCGGTAACCTCGACTACGCCGTGTTCACGCAGGTTATGGCGGTCAATGCCCTCGGGCCAATCAAGATGGCCGAGGCATTTCTCGACAATGTGGCGGCAAGCCGGCAAAAAAAGATCATGACGATGACCAGCAGCCAGGGCTCGATTGCGGGTGCCCGGCCCGGCGGGGGCTATTTCTACAGCGCGAGCAAGTCGGCCGTAAACATGCTGATGCGCAAGCTCGCCCTGGATCTCTATCGCCGTGGCATTGTCGTTGGCCTGCTGGATCCGGGTGCTGTGGATACCAACCTGATGAAGCCGATCAAGGATGCCGGCTTTCCGATTCCACTTATCGCGCCTGACGAGGCGGTCAAGGGCCTGGTCACCGTGATCGAGAACTACAATCTGAAAAATACGGGCACGTATCTGACCTACGAGGGCAAGGTTCAGCCCTGGTAACGACGTTCCACGGCGTTCAGGTGCCCGCGGGAGCGGGCGTTGCCTTGATAAACGTGATGGTTTGTTTGGCCAGTTCTTCCGGGATTTCTTCAATGATAAAGAAGCCGGTGTCCGGGTAGGTGCGGTGCGCCTGGCCACGGGTACCCGGCAGCTGATCGTAAAATTCCTTCGGCTTGAAGCCCTGTTCGGCCATGGATTGCGCAATCAGCACCATTGTGGGCTTTTCCCACCCCGCAAGTTTTTTCCACGCGGCCCGATTCGGCGCCGCAGCCGGGTGCAACGGTGTGGCGGGGATCATCATGGGCATGCGGCGCGGTCCGCCCTTGTAGGATTCATTCGGATAGGGTGCGTCGAGTCCTCTGGTGGTAATAGCGTTGATGCCGCGGGCGGTCATGTCATTGACCATGCCGCTGATCGGAAATGCTTCGGGCGTGTAGATGTAGCGGCGCCAGCCCGCTACCCACAGCGCGCCGAACGCGCTGTTGGCGCGTGGCAAGGTAGTGGTGCAGAGCACAAGGCGGGAAAAAACCTCCGGTTTGTCGGCGGCGAGGCGCAGGGCGAAGTAGCCGCCCCAGTCGAACAGGAAGCCCGTACTGTTGTGAATCTGCAGCGCCTGCAGGGTCTGATCCAGCCACGCGACTTGTTTTGCGAACGTGTGGGCTTCCCAGTCCGCGGGTTTGTCGGAGCGACCGAAGCCGATCAGGTCCGGTGCAATCACGCGGTAACCGGCCGCCGTGAACAGCGGAATCATTTTCCTGAATGAATAACTCCAGGTGGCCTGCCCGTGCAGCAGCAGGATCACTTCGGCATTCGCGTGGCCGTCGGCCGGACCTTCGTCCAGGTAGTGCACGCGCAAGGTGCCGAGATCAGGATCTTCAATATTCAGGTAATGCGGGGCAAAGGGAAAATCGGTGAGTGCCTCGAAGCGGGCGTCCGGGGTGCGCAGTACCGGAACTGCCGGGTTGTACAGTGGCCCGTTGCCGCGGGTCTGCACGGAGTAATCGTTGTACAGGCCCAGCGCCGCCACGCCAGCAATGAGTACCATGAGTACGAGGAAGACTTTGCGCATAAATTGATTCCATGCAGGTTTTGTCACGTGATCGTGAAGGGGCAAGCCATAGTAGTAGCTGCGAAATCGGGAGAGAAAGTATCAGGAGGTGTCTGACGCCATTTCTAGGTTGTCGGGCTAAAGTGCGGGACGATCCGTTCGCCAATGGTTTTCACGGCACTCATCGGGCCGCCGAAGACGCGCAGCGCCAGGTCGGTCAGTCCGGCCCGCTCGAACTCGCGATAGCGCTCCACTTCGCGGTCGATGTCATCGAAAGTGCCCGAGGAACTGACTTCGTCAATCAGGCGCTGCACCAGGTCCTCCGGCACATCCCTGACCTTGCCGGACCCATCGACGTAGGCCATCAGGAAATTCTTGAACCTGGCCCTGACCAGTTGCGCCTCGGCCGCGTCGATAACCTTGGCCTGCACCAAGTGATCGAGCCCGATATTCGGCGGAATGACTTCGGCACGTGCAAATAACTGGCTGCGCGCCTCGAACATCGACGCCGCCCGGTCCTTCTTGATGTGCCAGGCCCAGAAATTGCCGATGCGAAAATCCTCCGCCGGATAGGCGCGCTTCGCTAGGCCCAGCCGGATGTCGCTGATAGCGTCGCCGATCCTCCCGGGGGTGACATCGCCGACCTGCACGCCATCGGCGATGCGCCCGCCCATACGCAGCATCTGCGGGCCCATCGAGCAGGTAAAGATTCGCGGCCGTGGCGACTTCGCAAACTTCAGGTGAAACGGCCGCGCAACACGGAAGACCTGGCCCTGGTAGCCCCGGTTGGGCTTGCCTGAGGCAATGCGATAGATGATCTCCGCGGCCTCGCGCACACCACGTACGATGCGCATTTTGCCGAAATCCAGGCTGGCGCTGCCCGAGGGACTGTTGCCAATTGACAATGCCACGGCGCCGCCGCCGCCAAGACCGAGGACTGCGCGCCCGTTCGCCAGTTCATTCAGGCTGACCAGGGCATTGGCGATGCGTATCGGATGCATCTCGTACGGGCTTACAGCCAGCACGCCGAGCCTGATCCGGTGGGTTGCCAGTGCGGCCGGTACCAGGCCGATGAACGGATCCCAGTCATTCGGAAAATTGGAATGCCAGAGCGTGCGCACACCGGCTTTCTCCGCCTCAACTGCGATCTCGGCGACCTGCTGCGGCCCGAGATCGGAGCCAAGGATAATTTCAATATTCATGGCAGGGCTTCCTCGCGTCTACGAAAATCGTCTCAGTAAATATCCTGCACGATGTTCCAGGCTGTTTCGCAAACTGGCATAGGAATGTTCCGGGGCCAAGCGACTGACAGGGAACGTTCACCATTAATGATAATCAGCTGGTCAACCTGCAGGAGTGGCTTGGCAGGACGTTAACTGAAGGTGGCACTACGCAGTTCGATGGTATTCATTGCGGCAGGAGCACCCGGGACTTCGCCGGGTTCGGTCCAGATTGATCCTTAGGAAAGCCTAATCGGAAAAGGTTGTCAATTTGGGCTTCCGCGCCCAGCCAGTCTTCGCATTCAGCGCCGGGCGCAAAGCCGCGACTCTCCGCCAGGAAGTATGCGGCCTCCGCGATCATACGGTCGCGCGACTCGCCTGAGCTGACTGCTTCAGTATCGAGGGCCTCGTCAGTGCGAGGGGCTGCATCATCGCGGGCCTTGGTCTCCGTGGTAACTGCTGGTAACGTCCGTCGGGTTCGGGTAGTCATGGGGTGCCTCTCTCAGTTATGGGATAAAAACCGTCAAGCCGGCGAAGAAAGCAGCCGTACTCGGGCGACTGACTCAGGAGTCTGGCTGGTTCGGCAATCAGGGCGTCGACCTGTTCCGGCTTCAGACGGAAGGTGGTCGGCATGGCGTTGAAGCGCGCACGTTCTTCCCGGTCCGCGATCTGATCGAAGGTCAGTACCACGAAGTCCACACTGACCTTCGCCTCGTCCGGCCCGCGGACGGCATTCAGGCGCGATTCCCACATCAGGAAGCCCTGCTTGGCGAGAGCCACGGTTTCGGTATTGAGAATGCTGAGTGCCGAGTCGAAAGAAGCCTCCACCGTGTCCACAATCCCTGGTTCCCGGCCGCGCAGCGACCAGGCCGCCGGCGTGTAGACCTGCGCATTGGCGACAATGACGAGCACGTGCCGAACGCGGCGGAGGCGCTCGGGACTAAATGCCCCCGCCATGTCAGGTACATTCCCGTAGTGGGCAACGGGGCTCATCATCGAGCCCCGGACCCCCAGGTTGTCGGTGACGCCGCCATCCACGAGTCGGACGATTGGCATCCGGTCCGGATCCGAGTAGCGCTGAAGAGCCTGCGCGACGGCCCTCCGTCGTTCTAGAGCGTCATCGTGTGCCAGGGCATCCAGCACCCAGGGTTGATGGCGTTCCTTGCAGTCGTCGTAGTTGCGAAGCGCAATACTGGCGAAGGTACCAGGCACTCCCGCTGACGCCATGACGGCGTTGGCCACCGGGTACCGCGCGAGGTCGGAGCAGAGGAAGTCAAACTGCTGCTGGATAAAGGAAAAGGTTGTGGCGTTATTGATGTCGCTGGCATTGACGATGACGAAAGGCAGTCCGTCGCGGGACATGTCCGCGAAGGTTGCGTGCTCGAATAGCGTGCGGTCGAGATATCCAGCGACGAGATCGCTGCGGTTGAACTGGCTGGACGTCAGCGCGACGAGGCTCTGTGGGCGTACGGCCAGGCCAAGCAGTTCTCCCTGCCAGTCCCGATACAGGAAATCCTCCCTGAAGCGCTCGAATGTTCGATTCCCAAACAGCCCGTAGTAGGCCCCGGTGAAGCTGCCGCCGGACACGGAGGTGATGACGTCAACCTCATCGAGGAGCTGCCGCGGCCTGCCGTTCACGGTCACGCTCGTGGCCCGCAATGTCTGGAGTACGCCATAGCTGAAGGAGGCGGCCCGGGTGCCACCCCCCGAAAATGCGAGAACCACAAACAACTCCTCGGAGTTATTTGGCAGGCGGGTGTGAAACTCGTAGCGCTCGCCGGCGGCATTGTCGTTGATCTCGGTATTCCAGACCCGGTGGGCGCAGCCGGCCGTGCCCGCCAATACCGTGCCGATCACGAGGACCCGCGCTAGTTGCATGAAGTGACTGCCGTAGCGTGCCATGGGCATGGTGCGGCTCAGCGCTGCCAGGCGAGCCAGCGTTGCAGGAGCCATTTCACCAGCGGCGTCAGCCGGCTGCGGTTGTACAGGTCGCCGGTCTTGCGGATGGCCTCGGCCTGGGTCGGGTAGGGGTGAATCGTCGCGCTGATCGTCTTGAGGCCCACGTTCGCCTTCATGGCCAATACAAGCTCGCCGATCAGGTCGCCAGCATGGGCGGCGACGACAGTAGCACCGACGATCTGATCAGTACCCTTGCGGACGTGAACACGAACAAAGCCATCGGCTTCGTCATCCAGAATCGCCCGGTC
>JAWXCM010000333.1:0-2952 GCA_034408745.1 Bryobacteraceae bacterium | reverse complement strand
CCCGGCTTCCATGGAAGCGCACGACTGGCCGCGTTGGCGGGGTCCGGATTTGAACGGCATCTCACGGGACACGAACTGGTCCCCCAAGGCGCTCGACGGCGAACCGAGGATTCTCTGGCGCGGGAAGACTGGCACCGGGTTTTCCTCGTTCGCGGTCGCAGATGGACGGGTCTTCACCAGCGGCAACGAAGGCAACACGGACACGGTTTTCTGCTTCGATGCGGCCACCGGCAGGGAAATCTGGAAGCAGAGCTACGCGGAACCGCTGGATCCCCACAACTACGTCGGCGGGCCGAGTGCAACGCCGACGGTTGATGCTGACACCGTCTTTCAACTGAGCCGCAAGGGCCAGATGCTGGCCTTGGACGTCCTGACAGGTGCGATCAAGTGGCGAAAGAATCTGACGAATGAAACCGGAGTCGCTGTTCCCCAATGGGGCTTCGGTGGTTCGCCGTTGGTGCATGGGGATCTTCTCATCCTGAATGTTGGAAAGCACGGCGCCGCGCTGAACAAAAAGGACGGTGTCCTGGCCTGGATTACCGGCACCAACGCCTCGGGTTATAGTTCGCCGCTCCCTTTCGAGATCAACGGCAAGAAGGGGCTGGCGATCTTCGCCGCAAAGGGCATTACGGCCGTGGCTCCTGCAACTGGGGAACTCCAGTGGTCGTATCCTTGGGAAACTCTCTACGACATCAACGCCTCCGATCCGATCTTTGACGGCTCCAGAGTGTTCATCACTTCCGATGCGGGCAGAGGCGGTGCCTTGCTCGACGTATCAAGCGGGCAGCCAGAAAAAGTCTGGGCCAACAGAAACATGGGCAACCAGTTTCATTCCTCCGTTCTGATCAACGGTCATCTCTACGGCATCAGCGGCTCAGCGGGCAAAAGCGCCGCATCGGGCCTCCATTGTGTCGAACTGGCCACCGGGAAACTGATGTGGAAGGAGCCGTCGCTCATGTTCGGAGCACTGACTGCGGCTGGCGAAAGACTCATCGTGATCGGTGAAACCGGCGAGTTGGTCCTGGCCGAAGCGAACTCCACCAAGTTTGTCGCAACCTCGCACGCCCAGGTGATGGGCGGCCGCTGTTGGACAACTCCGGTGCTCGCCCACGGCAAAGTTTACGTCCGCAACTCACGAGGCGACGTGGTCTGCGTGGATCTGAGGCACTGAAGATGCGGAGTTTTAGTTGCCAGCCGACGGGATCCCCACCTTGACCTCGAAGCACGCCAGTTGGTCGTGGTAACGAAGGTAGAGTCGGCCGTTCAAGATCACGGGATGAGCCCAGGCGTCGTTGCGGGCTTCGGCGAAGCGGAACTGGCCGCGCACTTCGAACCGATCCTTCGCCGGTTCGAGCAGGCGCATCCAGCCGTCCTCGGAATACGCATACAAACGGCCGTCCGCCCAGAGACCGGCGCCTTTCACGAAGTTGGGTGCGGTGAACAGCGTCGCGCCAGTCTTCGCATCCACGGCCGCCCAGCCTTTGCGGCCCTGATAAAACGAGCCGAGAAGCCGCCCATCGACGTGAACCACTCCGCCCTGACAGGTCTCGAGCTTAGATGTCCACGCCTCTTCCACTCCGGGATCGCCGCCGGGTTTGGCCGGAGGAGTGAACCGGTGGAATCTTCCGGGCAGCCCATGCGGGGCAGTCATGAACACGCCGTCACCGAGGAACGCGGGCATCATGGCGAGAACACTGTAGGTCGTCGGAATTCGCTTCGTCCACAGCAGCCGCCCGTCCTTGGCATCGGCACAGAATAGGTGTCGCATCGAACAGCCAATCAGCAGGCCACGCCCGCCGTGTGCCAGCCCGCCATGCTCAAACCTTCCGGTGCCGGCAGGAGCAACGTGGCCATCAGAGCCGCCGGGCCGAGAACCCAGCCGACCCACTGCCGCAAGCCATACGCCGGGGCCGTCGATGCCGTGAGTTCAGCATCGGGGCCGGTCGCGTGCGATGGTTCTGCGTCCGGGATTTCGGGGTTAATCAAGGCCTGGAGAATGCCGAGCTACCGGCCTTTGATCAAGGGCAGCAGTTCCATTACGTTCAGATTGCGTGCGCGCGTTTCGATTTCGCCCCGGTGCTGCGTGAACAGCGTCTGGCCCTGCGACGAAAACCGGCTGAACATCGCCTTCAGGTCCACGGCAGACAGCTTGCGTCCACCCGAGTAATACGATTTGGCCACCTGGCCGATGGCGTAAGTGGCGGCGAAGCTCAACAGCGCGCCTGTGGCTCCCTGGGCCACTTTGCTCACGGTGCCGCCGAGCCATTTCTTCGCCATGCCACCCAGGAATTTGCGCGCCACATTCTCCAGTGTCTGCGACGTGGCACCCAGCCCGGCCGTGGCCAGCAACTCCTTGATGTGTCCCGTGTCGAGCTGATGGTTGAACTGCTTTCCGATGCGATAAACCATCTTCATCTGCAAGGGGATGATCGCCATCGTGGCAATGGACTGCGGCAGCAACTCCAGCGCGCCGTTCAAAACCGCGTAGTTCAGAATCATCTTGTCCACTTCGGCATCGACCGCCGTGGGGCCCGCCGACGCTGGCAGGATGGGCGGGACCGTCGCCGATTTCAGCGGCACGGAGACCAGCGCGTCGGCCTGCTTCTCCACGGCGCTCACCGACCGGGCTGGCAGATGGAGCGCGGCCCGGAGTTCGTCCAGAAACGTCCGTTCCTCAGTTTGCAGTTTGCCGTCGGCTTCGCACACGCAGAGGGCCATTTCGTAGGCGAGCGTTCTGGCCTTGGGTGAATCGAGCCGGCCGGCCACTTCCGCCAGCGGGATTTCATGGGCCAGCACCTTGTAATAAACGGCGGTCAAGTCGGCCCCGCCGAGATTCCGGGCGATGTCCTTGATCTGGGATCGTTCCTCGTCGCTCTTGCTGCCATCCGCCACCGCCGCCATGAGGCAAAGCGTGGCGATGGTTTCCTTGTCGTGTGGTTTCAATGTTTCCAT
>JAWXCM010000332.1:0-34220 GCA_034408745.1 Bryobacteraceae bacterium | reverse complement strand
CGACGCAGCTGGGCTCGAGGCCAGAGGCGGCGATCCGCTCGAACTCCTCAACCACAATGGCAGCCGCATGTTCGAAGTCCGCTTCCACCCGGCCGGTCCTCGTACCACCGAGGCGCTGAGCACCGTCCGACGCCGGTTCCCCAATTTACCCATGCTCATCGACCTGCCCGTCCCAGGCGATGTCGAAGCCTCAATGGCTTTTTTTCGCGCCGCCATCAGCCAGAAGCCACCCGAGCATCCCGGCAGCAAAAAAAGCCCCTCCAGCGCTAAACAGAAAGGCTGACCGGCGCGCCACACGCCTGGCGAGAAGATGTCTGCAGTGATTCCGCGTGGCAGGGGCGTGTCACAATGTGGACTCCCACATGATTCGCACCATTATCTTCGACATGGGAAAAGTCCTGATCCCCTTCGATTTCCAACTCGGCTACAACCGCATCGCCGAACTCGCCGGATGCGAGGCATCCGCTGTACCGGAACGCCTGCGCCAGTACGACAGCGTGCAGCGCTTCGAATCCGGTGCCATCGAGCCCCGTGCTTTCGTCGATGAGATCAACCAGATCCTCGGCACTAACTACGATTACGATGTTTTTTGCGAAATCTGGAGCAGTATCTTCCTGACAGACACGCTCATCCCGGAATCGCTCCTCGAAGCACTCCACCGCCGCTACCGACTGGTCCTGCTGTCCAACACCAACGCGATTCACTTCCCCATGGTCCGTGAGCGCTACCCCATCCTGAACCACTTCGACGCCTTCGTCCTGTCGCACGAAGTCGGTGCCATGAAGC
Organism: Bryobacteraceae bacterium; assembly: GCA_034408745.1. Lineage (GTDB taxonomy): Bacteria > Acidobacteriota > Terriglobia > Bryobacterales > Bryobacteraceae > JAWXCM01. Next base: position 33,434 of record JAWXCM010000332.1, on the reverse strand, counting down.
CGTCGCCAAAGATGTATGAGGCGGCCGTCGCAGCCGCACAGTGCAGGCCCGAAGAGTGCTTCTTTACCGACGATATCGCCGAATACGTCGAGGGCGCCAAACAGTACGGCATCGACGCCGTAAGGTTCGAATCGGCAGAGCAAATTGAAAGGGAATTAACGGACCGCGGAGTCGACTGGCAGGAATAAAGGGGGGCAGGCTTTCCACCAGGCTTTCCACCTGCCCCCGCAGAACTAAAACGCCAGCTTCAGCGCGAACTGAATCTGACGAGCCGGGTACGACGAAGTAAACTGACCGAAATTCGCAACCGTCCAGTTCACCACAGGCGGACGGAAATTCGTATGGTTGAAGATGTTGAAGAACTCCGACCGGAACTGCAGATTCACCCGCTCCGTAATCCGGAAACTCTTCTGCACATTCACATCCAGTTGCCAGAACCCCGGACCGTAGAATCCGTTCCGGGGCGAGTTCCCAAACGGCTTGTCGGGAGTCGGAGCAGAGAAGGCCGCGCGGTCCAGATACCGAACCGTACCCGCCCGCTGCGATTCCGGCAGCACCGCTGTACCAGTCAAATTCGGCCGGTAGCTGATGGCGCCGCGCCAGTCCGGGCCAATATCGGAAACCTGACCCGCCGCCAATGGAGACCAAAGCACATTCAGCGGCTCACCCGTGGTAGCCGTGTTGATCGCACTCAACGTCCATCCGCCGACAACCGCATCCACCACACCAGGCATTCCCGTGGCGAACCTGCGGCCCCTTCCCACAGGCACATCCCAGACCACCGATGTGGTGTTGTTCACTCGCTGGTCAAAGCCTGAGGCCGCATCCTCCGCCTTCAGATCGTTGAAGTTCTGCGGCGACGACCGATTCCCCTGACCCTGATCCTCCAGCGCCTGGCCCACGTTGTCGTTCGCCTTCGCATACGTGAACGAATTCAGGAAAGACAGCCCGCCCGTGAACCGCCGTTCCAGTTTCACCTGAAGCGCGTTGTAATCCGCCCAGCCAATATTCGCCGCATACGTGATCCCGGCGAACGACTGGTTCGGACGCCGGGCCTGAATCGACTGCGTGCCCGTCGGCGTGTCCTGTGCCCGAGCCTGGTTGAAATCGGCAAACAGCAGCAGCTTCGAACTTTTGTTGCCGACGTAAGCAACGTCGATCACTGTATTTCGCAGGATTTCGCGCTGGAAAGAGATAAACCAGTTCTGCACATACCCCGTCTTCGTGTCGCGAGGCATGAAGGTGATGTTCGCCAGCAGCGGATTAAAGGCGTCCGTCAGGCCGGCCGGATAGCCCCTCTCAGTGACCAGGAACGTCGACTGTGCCGGGTTCTGATTCACGATCGCGTTGTATACCTGCGGGCCGTTGATGGCCAGCAGGTTGCCGCCGCCCGAACGGTTGAAGTGAATGTAACTGATGCCGTAGCCACCGCGAATGGCTGTTTTCGCGTCCCACGCATAAGCCGCACCCAGACGCGGGGCAAAGTTGTTCTTGTCCGTGTCCATCAGCGCCCTGTCGTACGTGCTGCCAGCCTTCGCGGGAAGCAGCTTGTTCGACGCCGGGTCGAAGTTCGAGAGCCGGTTCTGATCCTCCCATTGCGGCGTGAACACTTCGTACCGCAAACCCAGGTTCAGCGTCAGCTTCTGATTCAACTTATAGTCGTCCTGGAAGTACATCATGTGACCCTGCTGCCGCAGCTCCGCCACAAAGAAATTCGTCAGCGAATAGCGATTACGCAGGCCGAACATGAAGTCCGCCAGCGGCTGCCCGCTAAAGTTGCCCTGATAGAAATCGTTGCCATACAGAGGGTTTACGTCCTCTACCTGAGTGTGAACGCGCTGGTATTCATACCCGGCTTTAATCGAGTGCTTTCCGAGGATGTGCGAGTAGTTGAGACGAGGGTTGTACAGAAACGGATTCTGCCATTGCGGATTCGTCGACTGGCGCCCGAAATCGGTGAAGCCCGTCACTGTTTGCGTCGTGATGCCGCCCGTTACCCGCTTGTCCGTCGGAAGTCCCGGAATTCCGAACAACTCCAGCATGCCTGGGCCACCGCGAAACGGAGGGTCCTTGCCCGCTTCCGTCTTTGAGAAACCCATCCGGAACTCGAACAACGATGCAGGCGTAATCGCCCACGTGGTGCCGAATGCGAGTTGCTGATTCAGGATATGGATGTAGCCATTGCCGCCACCGCCCGACAGCGTCGCGATATCCGGAGCCTGCAGATAATTCGTCTTCCGGTGGCTCGCACGAATAAACGCCGACACCTTGCTGGTTACCTGACCGTCAAGCTTCACATCCGCTTTGTCCGTATTATTCTTGTCCGCACGAAGCCGCACAAAGGCATTTGTGCCCGAGTTCGGCAGCGGCAGCGTGTTCAGAATGAACCGTGCCAGCGGGTTCCAGTCCGACTGCGGGATACCCGTGTTCGGGGCGTACGTTTTGCCCGTCAACGGATTCGTAATCGCGTTCGCGAAGATACCCGCGCGCTGATTCGCGTTCGGCAGGTTGGAAGTCACCAGCGTGCCGACACGCTCGCGAAAGCCCTCGTAATCGACAAACCAAAATGCCTTATCTTTCACAATCGGGCCGCCGAGCACACCCCCAAACTGATTCCGCTTGAGCAACTGCTTCTGTCCACCGGGAGGCGGGAAGAACCCGACCGCGTTCAGCTTGTCGTTGCGAAGAAACTCCCAGAGTCGCCCGTGAATTTCATTGGTGCCGCTCTTCATCGCCGCATTAATCGCCGCACCGGAAGTACGGCCATACTCGGCCGACATATTATTCGTCACAATGCGAAATTCCTGAATCGCATCCGGCGGGAGGTTCACCACCTGGCTGCTGAACCCCTGGTTCGACGTGCCATACGCATTGTTGTCGACGCCGTCCAGCAGGAAGTTGTTGAAGGTTGACCTTTGCCCGTTCACATTAAAGGCGCCTTCGCGTGGCGGATTCGCCACCGCGTATGCCGATCGCCGGACACCGGCCGAAAGCAACGCCAGATCGGAGTAATTGCGGCCGTTCAGCGGCAGCTCGACAATCTTCTTTTCTTCGATCACCTGTCCGCGCTGGCTGGAATCGGACTCAACCAGAGCGACCGCGGCCGACACGTTGACCGTCTCCAGCACCTGACCCACAGACATGGTCAGATCCACCCGCTGACGCGCGCTCACATTTACTGTGAAGTTGTCGGCCTGCGCTGTGGAGAATCCCACCTTCTCAGCGGCTACCCTGTACCTTCCCGGCTTCACATTGCCGAATTCGTAACTGCCAGTTTCGTCGGTGTCTTTAGTGGCGCTGATATTCGTGTCCACGTTGGTCAGGGTGACCTTCGCGCCAGATACCGACGCATCTGACCGATCCTTCACCGTGCCCAGTACCGTCGATGTCTCAAACTGAGCCAACAGAGGCCCGTACAGCATAACCAACAACGCGAGCAGTTTCCGCATACGCTGTAGATTACCAGCGATTCGTGACAAACGCGCCACAAGAATGTGAATTTAACGCGTCGAGCTCGCCGTTATGGCACTCATGAAAACTGGATACGCGTTGACCGGCGTTGTGCCCTGCCACCACTCCTTCGTTGATCCCAGTTCCAGAATCGCGAAATGGAGGTGTGGTGTATTCGGGTCCGAATTCCCCGTGGTCCCGACATACCCAATGAGGTCGCCCCGGCGCAGTTGCTGGCCCTCTTTCAGCCCATCCGCATATCGGTCGAGATGTGCGTAGTAGTAGCAATAGCGCTCTGTCGGCTCGTACTGATAGACGGTAAGGCCGCCAGGCACGCTGGTGAACAGCTTCTTCACAATGCCGTCGTCCACCGCGACCACCGGCGTCCCGCGAGGGGCCAGTATGTCGGTGGCTTCATGCCGCCTTTCGCCATTTCCTCGCGTCTGACCGAACGTGTCGATCAAATCCGAAGTACGCAAATTGGCGATTGGCAACCCAATCTGCCGGGATCCAAAAGCCGCAAGGTTCGACGCCCCCTGGACCGGTCCGCCCGGCAGCACGGCCGGACCCGCGCCTGCGCCCGTATCCACGGCCGGCGCCGTGCCCATCGAAGGAGTCCGCTCCGGAGGCGGAGTAAACGTCCGAACCCGCGCCTTCTCTCCTTCACCGACAGGCATCGCACTCCGCCAGAAGTAATACCCGACTGCGCCCAGCACGGCCACCAGTGCTACTGCAAGCAAAGCTCGAAGCATCGTTACTCCTCGCACACCACCGGAATTCCGCGAGCCACGATCCCGGCGAGTTCCATCGCGTCCCAGTTCGTCAGCCGGATACACCCGTGCGACTGCGTGTGGCCGACCCCACCCGGCTGAGGCGTCCCGTGAATCCCGTAATGTTCTTTGGAAATATCGATCCACACCACGCCCACAGGGTTGTTTGGCCCTGCCGCGATTTTTGCTTTGGTGTGCGTCGGGTCTGCGTCCCAAAATAATTCCGGGTTATAGAAAAATGGCGGATTCTTCGCGACACCCGTGACCTTCCAGGCGCCAACTGGCAAAGGGTCGCGCTCGCTTCCCGACGAGCATGGATACTGTACGATGGCCTTCTTGTCCGCCCCATACGCGGTCAGCGTACCGTCCTTGCGAACAACCACCCGAACCGCCTTAACTCCGGTAAGAGGCGCACCGACATCGGGCACCTGCAGGGATTCCCCGGCAGCAAATTTTGCCTTCGGATTCAACTGCCGCAGCAAACCCGGGCTGATATGAAATCGTTCTGCCAGCGCTTCCTGAATGCTGGTATAACCGAGCGACTCCAGTTTCGCCTGCTCTGCCAAATCAGCGGGCACCTCGCTTACATACGGTCCTGCGACATCGCCCTCGGTGATCGTGTAGGCAGTCATCACAGCAGCCGTGTCGGTGGCCAGTGCGGACAATGTGGCCTTATCCAGCTGCCCCGTCACATCTAGTCCCTGCGACGCCTGGAACCCACGCAACGCACGTGAGAAATTCTCGCCTTTCTGCCCGTCAATCTCTCCCGGCGAGAAATGCGCCCGCGCCAGCCGCACCTGTGCGTCCACCAGCGCCAGGTTCTGTTTCGCATTTTTCTGCGCAGGCCCTGCTCCGGCACAAAACACAAACGTGGCCAACACGCATATAACAAGTTTCATGGCGCCCTCCTGCTGTTTGAAGGCTTACTCACTCTTATGTTTCAAAAATCAAACTGCGCTGAGTCTGTGCCAGATGAGACAGTATTAAACGCTCGTGAATCGCCGTGTCAGTAAGCGCCTGTGCAATACTAACCTCGATTTGCAACCGCCTTCGGCCCCAACCCGCATCACCGTGGGCGACGCGATCCGCGAGATCTTCTCCGATCCGGTCCGTCACCTCATTCTGCGCTGGAACTGGAAGTCCGCTCTGACCAGTGCAATCATTCGTGGAATTATTTTCTTCACCACGAATCTCACTTCCGGGCTGCGAGCTGCCACAGTCGCCCTGATTACCGACATGGCGTTTCGGATGGCGATCTCCGGCTTCTACGGCTCTCTGACACAGGCGTTTCGACGCTGTGAGCCTGTATGGGCCGCCACCCTGTTCGTCATGGTGGTACTGCCGGCTTCCAGCCATGCGATCGAATTCATCGTTCATACGCTGGATGGAACACCGCAGCTGGGACGCAGCATCCGCGTGTCGGTTGCATTTACGGTCATCGCGACGCTGTTCAATTACTATGCAATGCGCCGCGGTGTTCTCGTGGTCGGCGAAGGACGGCGATCCTTCGCGCAGGACATGATGGACATGCCGCGAATCATCGGCGGCTTCCTCGCAGCCGGACCCACAGCCCTTTGGAAACTGGCGTTCGGACGGAGATAACTTGCCAGCAAAAACGTTGCATATCACGAACTCCTGGCACGAAACGTCAGGCGGCATCAGTACCTGCTACAAAGCGCTGATGCGCTACGCGAACGCTCACGCCCGGACCATGCGACTCGTGGTCCCAGGCGAACAGGCGCGCAGCGAAGCCTTCGGCGAACACTGCCGCATCTACTACATACCCGCCCTCCGCGCCAAAGTCGGAGACCCGTCTTATCGACTCATGTGGCCGTGGGGGCCTACAGGCTCGGCCATCCGAAAGATCCTGCGTGAAGAGCAGCCCGATCTCGTCGAAATATCCGACAAATGGTCCTTGCCGATTCTCGGCGGTCTGCTTCGCGCCGGATGGCTCGATGGTATCCGCCGCCCTGCGCTTGTCGGCACCAGCCACGAACGCCTGCATGACAACATGGCCGTCTACCTTAAAGCCGGAGCACTCGGCGACTGGATGAGCCGCACCATGCTCCACAAATATTACTGGCTGATGTTCGATCATCACGTCGCCAACTCGCCTTACACCGCGGGCGAACTGCTGCCCGCCGCAGTCAGCCACAAGGTCCATCGAGGGCTGCACGTACTGCCCATGGGCGTCGACACGGATGGACTCGATCCCGACTCCCGCACCCCGGGGGCCCAGGCCGCCCTTGCCGAACGGGCGAGTCTGCCCCACGGCGCGAAGCTTCTCGTCTACGCCGGCCGCCTCGCGCACGAAAAGAACCTGCCCCTGCTGGTCGACATGCTGGAGAAGCTGCCGCCCGATTATCATCTGCTCATCGCCGGGGACGGCCCCATGCGCGAGTGGCTGCAAACCCAGGGCACGCGGCGCACAGGTGGTCGGCTCCACCTGCTCGGCCATCTCAATGGACGCGCCGAACTCGCCAAACTTCACGCCGGCGCGGGCGCCTTCATCCACCCCAATCCGAGGGAGCCCTTCGGTATTGCCCCGCTCGAAGCCATGGCCGCCGGAGTTCCGCTTGTTGCGCCGTCCACCGGCGGCGTACGCTTCTACGCTGGCACCGGGAACGCATGGATCGCCGACACCACGCCTGAAGCCTACGCTCAGGCCGCTACAGCCGTGTTCGCCGACCCTGTTGCCACAGGGGCCCGATGTGCCGCAGCACGCCAAACCGCCCTCGCCCACAACTGGCCCACCGTCGCGGCACGCTTCTTCCAGCTCTGGGACGACATCCTGAGCGGCGTCCAGATCCGCCTCCCGGAAGAATCCCCGGATCTTGTGGCCGCGCACGACATACCGCGCGGGCCGCGTCCAGGGACGGCCTGGTTCCGGCTTCAACGCGGGTAGGCAACCCGTGTACGCAACAATAGGGTCTGGCTCGGTTTCAAAATACTATTCCCGATGGCTCGCATTTTTACTCCATCTCCAGCAGGGTCCAGTGCCCTCCGGCTTTGCCTGTCCGTCTTTCTGTTCACAGTTCTCGTCTCGGCCCAGGCACCAATTTCGATCACGCCCGGTGACCTGACGTTCTCTATCCCGGCGAATTCATCCACGCCATCCACCGCGACGCTCACCATCGCCCAGCAGAATGGTGCGCCATACAGCGCAACGATCCGCTATCTGAGCAATCCGTCCGGCTGGCTCAATATGGGGCCCGCGACTGGCATTGCTCCTGCGACACTGACCGTAACTGCCAACGCCTCTGGTCTTTCGCCCGGGACGTATCTCGCTCAGATCACGGTCACCATTAACGGACTCGGCCGCGCGGTCAATGTAACGCTCGTCGTGGGCGGAGCTCCTGGCAGCGCAGGTACATTACTCGTCAACCCCACCGCCCTCACGTTCATCGGTGGCACAGCTGGCGAACAGTCGGCCCCACCCCGGGAAATCACAGTCACAGCGCCTCCGGGATCTTCTCAGATCACCTTCCGAGCCGTTTCCAGCACCGGCTGGATCAGCGTTCCCCCGCTGCCTTTCACCACGCCGACAACTGTACCGGTGGTCGCTTATCAGACGGGGCTCGCGGCAGGTACCTACACCGGAACGGTGCAGCTAATACCATCAAACGGCGGACCGCCAACGGTGGTTCCCGTAACCCTGAAGGCGGCTGGCGCGGCCAGTACCACGTTCAACCTCACCCTGAACCAGTCCTCCGTGCTGATCAATTACCAGTCGGGAACAGCAACCCCCGGCCCGGCTTCGGTCAGCATATCCACAAACATCCCGGACAGCAGCATCCGCGAGTTCAGCGCCAAAACCACTACGGCCTGGATCAAAATGACCTCACTGCTCAACAACGATCCCGTGAAGGAGATCACCGACTTTACCGGGATTGACGACGTGAAGATTTACGTGGATCCAACTGGCCTCACCACAGGCAGTTACACAGGGAACATCACTTTCAGTTCCGTTGGCCTGCCGGACTTGAATCTGCCGGTGACGCTGCGCGTCAGCGCCGTTCAGGAGTTGAACGCGCAACCCAGTTCACTCATCATGAGCGACGCCAGTCTGCCAGGGGGAATTAACACGCTGGCCCAGCAGATTCAGATCACCAGCACTGGCAGTGGACCTCTGACATTCACCCTGTCCGCGGCCTCCGTCAATGACTGGCTGAAAGTAACCGCGTCGGCATTCACCACCGCTGGCGGCGCAGTCACACTTCAGGTCACTGCCGTGCCAACCGGGCTTCCGAAAGGCACCTATAACGGCACTATCAACCTGACGGCGAACAACGGGTCCGTACTACAGATTCCGGCACTACTCAACGTCTCAACCGCACCCAATCAGAGCAACCTGTTCGTCGTGCCTGAACTCATCACTCTGTCGGGAACGCGCGGGCGGGACAACCCGTCTCAGATTCTGCAGATCGGCACGGAAATCGGATCCATTCACCCCTACACGGTCTCCACGTCCAGCAGCGAAGGCTGGCTCGCCATCGACACCGTATCGGGCAGCGCGCCCGGACGCGTCACCGTCTCGGCAAACCTCAGCAGGCTCTCACGCCCAGGTTCGTATGCCGGCTCAGTCCTGATCACGTCGCTTCTTACCAGCCAAACACTCACCGTGCCTGTCACGCTGCAGGTGGACGATGACGCCCTCCGGCTGTCTCCCGACGCGCTCACCTTCACGCAGGCCGGCCGATTCGGCCCGTTCCCGCCGCAAACGCTGCGGATCACGTCCAGCACGCCTAACGCTCGATTCGTATTCCTCGACGTACCCTCCTGGCTCCGCGTCAGCGATCTTTCCGGTACCGCCCCCATGTCGGTCAGCATCTGGCCCGACGTCGCGCTGGTCCCTCCGGGCACTACTGGTGTGCGAATCCGCGTGCAGGGCCCGAACAACACCGTCACCCTGCCCATCAGCGTGAGTTTCGCCGAACCTCCTGGCCTGACCGTCGTGCCAGAAGCCGTCGCTCTTACCTACGCGCTCGGCGGCGTGACCATCCCCAGCCAGGTGCTGGCGATCGACACCGGTGGGGAGCCCAATGCCTTCTCCGTCACGTTCACCACAGAATCGGGCCGGAAGTGGCTCAAAGTCGACCCATTGTCCGGCGCGACACCTGGGACCATTAACGTCACGATTGACCCATCTCTGGTAACCACAGGAACGCACCGCGGCAGCATCCTGGTGAGGCTGGAGAACGGGTCAGGACAGGTCCGCGCAATACCCGTGACGCTGGCCGTCAACCCGCCTGCCGCGGTAATCGAAGCGGTGCTCCACGGAGCCACGCAGGCGCCTGCGGCAGTAGCGCCCGGCCAGTCCATCACCATCACGGGATACGGTTTCGGACCAGTCACCGGAATCAGCGCCAGGGCCACCGCGGCCGGAGCCTATGAGACCCGACTTGCCGACACGCGGGTGCTCTTTGACGGAGTGCCGGCGCCCATGCTGTTCCTGCGCAGCGATCAGATCAATGCCGTCGCTCCCTACTCGCTCACCGGACGAATCAGCACACGCCTGCAAGTCGAGCAGGGCGGCAACCTCTGGTCCCTCCCGGTCGACCTTCGAGTCGTCGAAAGCCAGCCTGGGCTCTTCACTGTCGGTGGCTCCGGCCGCGGCCAGGCGAGCGCCGTCAACCAGGATTTCAATCCGAACTCCTCGCTGAACCCCGCCGAACGGGGCTCGCTGATCACCATCTTCGGCACCGGCGAGGGTCAAACCGATCCCCCGGGCCAGGATGGGCGAGTGATTACCTCCGACCTCCGCCGTCCCATTCTGCCCGTCACCGCGCTTATCGGAGGCAGGCCCGCGGAAGTCCTCTACATCGGTTCGGCCTCAGGTCTGGTGTCTGGTGTCTTTCAGGCGAACCTGCGAGTCCCCACCGACATCCAGCCCGGCATCCTGCCCGTGCAGATTCAAGTCGGCACTGCCGTCAGCAATGCCAGCGTGACTATTGTCGTGAAGTGAGGAAACAGGGGGGCGTCCTGAGCCCGCCCCTGTTACTCGACCGAGATGAACAGCGTCTGCGCCAGAGCCTCACCGCCCAGAGTAACTTTCAGCGGAATGTCGCCGAGCGGAGCACCCGCCGGGACCAAGACGTTGAACTGATAGAGCCCGACAAACCCAGGGACCAGCCCCGCATAATCCACCTGAGCCGGCACATCTCCGAACCGGAAATCCAATCCGTTGCGCACCCGCCAGGCGCCGCCCGCGATCTGCCCCGCCACTTCCCCGCCTTCCACCGGCCCAAACCCGACCCCGTAGAAAATCAGCAGTTCCCCACGAGCCGCGGGAGCCTTCGGCAGGTCCGAAATAAATCCGTTCGTAACAAACGCGCCACCCGCGGCATGAATCGCCGCTACAAACTGACGGTCGTTCAGGCGGAAAATCGGAGGCGCCAACAACCCGCCCGCCGTGGCCCGAACCGATATCGGTGTCGCCGCGGTCGACTTGCCATTATTCGTTACCACCACCGAAACCGTGCCGCTCGCCGCAATCCCCGCCGGAACCTGCACGTTCACCTGACCAGGACTGATAAACCGCACAGATGCGGGTTTGCTATCGACAGTCACCGATACCCCGTCCAGTGAAGTCGGCGCGATGTTCCCGCTGAAGTCTCCGCCCGCCCACTCCCGCGTCGACGGCGCCAGCAGCGAACCATAAATCTCCAGCCATGATCCCGTCGCCACCGCCGCAAATCCGCCAAACGCGCCAGCCGTTACAACGCCGCCCGAACTGATCGCAGGCTCCGGCTCCACCAGTCGAATCGCCTTCACCACCACCAGGTTGTTCTCGTTCAAAAACGAGCCCGAGGTGTAATTCTGCAGAGGAATCTCAGCAAAATTATCGTTCGTGGTCGACCCGTTCACAATCGGCAACGCCTGGATTTTGTCCATCACGGCGAGGCTGTCGTCGTTGGCCACACGCCCGAAAACGGTAAAACCGCCGTTGTTCGTGTTGAGCTGATTGGCGTTGTTCGAGGTGTTGAAGAAAAACTGATTCGTCGCACTGTTCGGATCGCCACCCAGTTTCGCCATAGCAATGGTGCCCCGCGTGTTCGACACACGGAACTCGTTCACCACAGCAGCGTCCTGATCGATCTGACGATGCGTCGTGCCGTCCAGCCGGTACCCGCCACCCTGGATCACATAGATTCCGCTCCGAACAGAACGATGGAAGAATGAATTGGCATAGGCGCCTTTATTCATATAGTTCAGGAAGTTCTGAACCGTCCTCGGCGCCGACGCTGGCAACAGCGTCACGTCGATGTTGCCAGCGTTCGTCTCGAAACGAACAGTCTGTGCGTCAGCGAACAGCCCGAATGCGAGCAGCAGAGAGGAAAGAAACAAGGATCGAGTCATGTAGTAGATAAAAACCAGCAGACACCCGGATTTTACCGCGCCTCCCATGCCTCGACCCACTTTTTTCCATTTTCGTGAGTCCAAATGTCGCTCAGGCGAGTCTGTATAAAAAGAGCGCGGTGAGGTTACCCGTGTACACAGATTAGGATGTCAGACTTCACAGACAGTAAAAAGCAAACGAGGCGACGCCGCAGCGAGGAACCCATCCGTCCCCACAGGGACGAGTCCACAGTGGAGACAGAGGTTTTCCCTCTTACCCTCAGCGAGGCTTTGACCGATCAGTTCGCAAGAAATCAACCCAAAGTCGCCCGACCGTGGCCGGCCACCTGCCGTGGATACTGCCGCCAGTAAGAACGCCGACCTACGCAGCCGGTCCGCTTAGATACTTCACCGCCCGCACAAACGTCGACAGCAGCCGCAGGGACCCAATCGGCCCGGCCGTCTCCAGCAGTCGCGACCGCAGAATCAGATTCTCGAAAAACGCGAGACGGCGGGGACGGATCGAATCCACAATTTCGACCGCCTCCTGCTCCCCGACTGACGGCGTCACCACAGCCCAGCCCGAATTCGCCGAATCCAGCACTGCGCACCCGACATCGTCCACGTAGTCCAGATTCCGCAGCGCCACCCGGACGGCATCGTGCGAGGCCGACAGCAGATGCCCTGACCGCGTGTAGACCACGTAAGTGCTGTCCACCACGCTCTCGCAGAAGAACCGGATTGCCAGTGCCACCTCGTCCGGATCCTCAATGTCAGCCAGCGCGTACTCGTCCCTGGCGCCGAAGGCCGCTGCCAGCACGTTCTCCCCGGCACTCCGGTCCAGCACGAAACACAGCCGCATGTCATCGAAGTACCGCGACCGCAACGCCGTTCGCGTGCTCTCGACAGCGGGCCAGATCGCCTCTCGCCGAGCCTCGATCAGTACAATCGCCGTCAGAGGCTGTTCCGAATCCGTCTCTCGATATGCCGGCTTCCGCCAGCTACTGCTCACCGCCGCGGCCCGGGAGCGATGCCGCTCACGAACCACGGTCAGAGCCTCCACCGTGTCGTTGATAAATTGTGCCTTCGAAAATCGGGCGCCCTGTTCCAGACCTCGTACCGTCAGTTCGGACCGCAGATCCCCGTCACTCCAAAATCGCCGGATGTCCTCCGACATGGCCTGCGAGTTGCGAGGGTCACGGAAGTACATGACCGCATCGCCGGCTACTTCAGGAATCGCTGTCTCGCGAACCGTAAGCACCGGAATGCCCATCTGCATTGCTTCCACCACGGGGATGCCGAAGCCCTCATAAAGCGACGGAAACACCAACCCCCGGGCCCCCCTCAGCCGCAGCGCGAACTCCTGTTGCGGCAGGTGCCCATGAGCCTCCACGGCGTCTTCGAGTTTCTCCGCCACCAGTTTCCACATGTGGAGATTACTGCTGCTGCCGTGCTTTTCGATTCCCGTCAGTATCAGCCGCAAGTCCTGCGCGTGCCGCATCGCAAGACCGGTCGCTTCCATCAGACGGAAGTGATTCTTGTGCCGCCACGCGATCGCCGGATAGATTAGATACGGCCCACCGCCCAGTGCCTTCGCCCGGGCAGTCAGGCTCACGACTCCGCTCGCGTCCGGCTCCGACGTGTACCCCGACAGCGGAACCACGTACACGTGATCCACACCGTAAACCCGCCGTATGTTCTCCCTCTCAAATTCCGAGATCGTGATCACGCCGTCGGCCCGCTGGATCGCGAACCCGTAGGCGCGATTCCTGGCCTCATACATCCCGCCGGCAAAAAAGCGTGGGTAGACGTTGTGCTGAAGGTCCATGATCGCCACAGCCACCGGAAGCCGCGGTGGGATCAGCGTCGGACCAAGCCCGTTCAGAGGGTCGTAGTAAATATCAGCCCACTCGAAATGCTGCGCGAAGGCAGCCTGACTCTCCTCGCTCACCATCACATATTCGAGCCCGCGAGCCACTGGCAGGCACTGGCGGTTCGACTCGCTGGCGATCGCGCGAAGCTGGACCCGTGACGCAAGGCCCGTGAGCAAAGCCTCAAGGAACTTACCTGCGCCACCCGCACCACCCGACGCCGGCAGTGCACGGTAAACGTTTACCAGCACGCGCATACCGTTCAAGTAAGGCGCTCCGTCCCGCTGTTCATAAAGCGCTCATGGTACCATACAGTTTCAGCCTGCGACCCTGACGTAACTTCGTGAACCTTTACGGTTTCGGGTATGGGACGCGGGCACTCTCTTCGGGGTGGTTCTCTTCAAACGTGAAGCGTGCTCTTATAACCGGTATCACCGGGCAAGATGGTTCCTATCTGGCAGAGTTGTTGATCGCCAAAGGATATGAAGTCCACGGTATCGTTCGGCGTGCGTCCAGTCCGAACCTTGGGCGCATTGATCACATCAACCACGAATCCTCCGATCCGGCATGCCGCCTGCACCTTCACTATGGCGACCTGACAGACGGAAACCGCCTCGCTCGCATCATCGAACAAGTGCGGCCTGACGAAGTCTACAACCTCGGTGCGCAATCCCATGTCGCCGTCTCGTTTGTCGAGCCCTGCCACACCGCCGATTCGGTTGCTCAGGGGGCGCTACGCCTGCTCGAGGCGATTCGGGACTTCAACCAGCGCAACGACGCATCCATCCGGTTCTACCAGGCTGGCTCCTCGGAGATGTTCGGCTCCACGCCGCCTCCGCAGTCGGAATCCACCCCGTTCCACCCCCGCAGCCCCTATTCCGTCGCCAAACTCGCGGCCCACTTCTACACCGTCAACTTTCGCGAAAGCTATGGGATGTTTGCCTGCAATGGGATCCTGTTCAATCATGAGTCCCCACGGCGCGGCGAAGGCTTCGTAACCCGCAAAATCACCCGCGCCCTCACCCGCATCAAGCTCGGCCTGCAGGACAAACTCCTGCTCGGCAACCTCGAAGCACGGCGCGACTGGGGCTTTGCCGGCGACTACGTGGAAGCTATGTGGCTCATGCTCCAGCAGGAGCAGCCTGACGATTACGTCGTCTCCACAGGGGAAGCGTATTCCGTTCGGGAGTTCCTCGAAGAAGCGGCCTCTCATCTCGGTCTGGAGACCTCTTCGGTGGTTGTCGTCGATCCGCGCTACTTCCGGCCCGCCGAAGTCGACTACCTGCTGGGAGACTGCTCCAAAGCAACACGGGTTCTGGGATGGAAGCCAAAGGTGTCCTTCCGTCAACTCGTCGCAATGATGGTGGAACACGACCTTGAGTTGGCCTACAGGGAAAAGGCGGCGGCCGAGGATTCGGCAGTCCGGCGCCTGGCCGGGGCGGGGCGTGGATAAACACGCGCGAATCCTGGTTGCCGGGGCTCATGGCCTGGTAGGTTCAGCAATCTGCCGGCGGCTGAACAGGCTGGGATATTCCTCAGTGCTCCGCCCGGATCGCACCGAACTCGATTACCTCGACGCTACGGCGGTCAACCGCTGGTTCGAAGCCAGCCGTCCCGAATACGTCTTCATGGCAGCCGCCCGAGTCGGTGGCATCCTCGCCAATATGACGAAGCCCGTCGAGTTCCTGCGGGATAACCTCATCGTCCAGATCAACCTGCTCGACGCGTCCTTTCACCACCAGATCGCCAAAGTGCAGTTTCTCGGCTCGTCCTGCATTTACCCAAGGCTCTCGCCGCAGCCCATCCGCGAAGAGTACCTGCTCACCGGGCCGCTCGAGCCTACAAATGAGCCCTACGCCGTTGCCAAGATCGCCGGCATTCGGCTCGCTCAGGCCTACACGTCCGAGTACGGCATGCGCACCATCAGCCTCATGCCGACCAACCTCTACGGACCGGGCGACAACTTCCACCCACGTACGTCCCACGTGCTTCCCGCCCTTGTCCGGCGCTTCCACGAGGCCGCCCAGGACGGCGTGAGTGATGTTGGGGTGTGGGGTACCGGAACACCTCGCCGCGAGTTCCTTCATGTCGACGATCTTGCCTCCGCAGCCGTCTTCCTGATGCAGAGCTATGAGGACCCAGAGGTGATCAACGTAGGCGCAGGAGACGATATCTCCATACGCGACCTCGCCCTCATGATCGGGGAAATCGCAGGTTTCAAAGGCCGGATCACCTTCGACAGCACGAAACCCGACGGCATGCCCCGCAAGCTCCTCGACAGCTCGAAGATGCGCGCCCTGGGCTGGGAACCTGAAATTTCACTACGCGACGGAATTCGGCAGACACTCGACTGGTACGTCGCCAACCTGGCCAGCCTCCCTGCGGGCCGCTGAACGCAAAATCACAAGTACGCTTTCGGCGGCAAAAGGCGATAATCGCCGTGCGGGATTCATTCCATACTCGGGTGAAGCGACAATCGCAGCCAGCAACTCCAGCGGAGCCCGCCGAGCCGCTTCCACCTGCACCGCCAGAATCGAAGGCTCCGGCAGTCGGCCCAAAAACTCACGGTATGCCGTTCTCACCAGTTCTTCCGGCTCCAGCACCAGTAGCCGCTCCAGATCTTCGGGAACGTGCTGGAGAGTCCGCCGCACAGGTCCCTCCGACTTCGACCGCCACGCTTCAAAACGCTTCGCCAGCGCCGTGCCCCTCTGTCCCAGGCCCAGCAACTTCGCCTCTCTCGAGGCCAGGAGCGCCTCAACCACGCGTTGCCTCCCACCCGGAGCCTCGGCAACCGCACGAAAACTATGCGCGTTGATATCCACGGGCCGCCCGAACAGCACCAGATACGCCATCTCAAGGAAGTCGGCCCCGGCTGCGTATACCTGCTCCAGTGCGTCCATCGACAGCTCTCCGCGAGGCGCAACAGAGCGCGTTGGCGTGATTCCCTGTCTCCACAGCCGCATCGGAGCCAAATCCGCGTCGGTAAGCCGGGGAACCGCCCGAAGTACTTCCCATTGAGTTCGGAAGTGTCGACGCCATATAAGCGTAGTCAGTTTTCGGACGCACTGGAGTAACAGAGCCCGGGGGCAATGCCGCCAGATATACGCCAACACCGCCCGCCAGTACAGGTCGGAGCGCACACTCAGAAACAGAATCCTGGCGTCGTGCGAAGCCCGCCGCAAAAATGCGAACCAGTCCCCGGCCCGAACCTCCGGCGGAGGCGCCTTCTGGACGGCTGGCGCTGTGGCGTCATTGAAAACGTCGTTCCGTACCACCGCCAGCGTAGTCAGAAAGGGGGTGAAACCATGCTGTCGGGCCCGCAGCACAAACTCCGAATCGGCGTGATAATGCGGTAACCAGAACTCGTCGTACAGACCCGTCTTCTCGAACACGTCGCGACGGAACATGACCCCGTTCCCACACAGCGTCTCCACTTCGAAGGTAGTGCGCCGCGAGCTGAGAGGGACCGATTCGTCCACCCACGTCCTGCTGTCAGGCAACTGGAACAGTAAGCCTGCCGCCCAGTCGTTGTGCGCACCAAGAGCCCACAGCAGACCCGGTTGGTCGAGAAAGTCCAGCCGCGAGGCCAGAATCGGGAAGTTGCCGCGAATCGCCTCAGCAGCCAGCGCCGAAAGCCACTTCGGTCCAACCACCGAGTCGTCGTTAATCGTGACCAGGAAATCGCAGCGGTCATCCAGGGCACGGCGCACCCCAATATTCGTCGCACCCGTCCAGAACTTCGAATCGTCGGCAGTCAGCAGCACCACCTCGGGATAGCAACGCCGCACCATCTCAGGTGTGCCATCGGACGAGTTGGAATCGACGAGACAGACCTGCAGGGACGGGTAGTCCTGCGCTCGCATACAGTCGAGAAAACGCGCCGTCTTCTCACGCCTGTTGCGGCATGGCGTGACAATCCCGATTCGCGGCTGTGAAGACAACGTATGCCCCCGATACCGAGCGACGTCTACCGCGTGATGTGGCGCATGTACGATTCGCAGACTTCGTTCGGCTTGTTGTCTTCCATCAGCGCACCGCGGTCCAGCCAGATCGCGCGGTTACAAAGCTGCCGGATAAGGCCGGTGTTGTGCGTCACCAGTACAACAATTACGCCTTCGTCGATCAGCTTGCGCATCCGCATCGCTGACTTGCGCTGGAAGTTCTCATCGCCCACCGAGAACACTTCGTCCACCAGCAGGATGTCCGGCTTCGTCTGCACTGCGATCGCAAAAGCAAGCCGTGAGATCATACCCGTGGAGTACGTCTTCACCGGAACGTCAAAGAATGGCCCAATGTCGGCAAACGCCTGTATTTCCGGCAGCAATTCCGTCATCTGGTCGTGCTTGTAGCTGTGGAGCGAGCCCTGCAGATAGCAGTTCTCCCGGCCGGTCAGTTCGAAGTTGAACGCGCCACCAAGTTCCAGCATTGGGCTGATCGAGCCGCGAACCTCGACCCGGCCTTCTACCGGCTCGATAATCCGGCTCATCACGCGAACCAGCGTGCTCTTGCCAGACCCGTTCGCGCCAACCACACCCAGCACGTCACCCTGACGGACCTGCAGGCTCAGATTGCGCAGCGCCCAGAACTCGGCCTCCATCCCGCCACCGGTGAAAATCCCCAGCACGCGGCCTTTCATCGTCCTCTGGTCTTCGGTCAACAGCCGGTATTTCACACCGATGTTGTCCAGCAGAATCTCGCGCGCTTCGCCGGAGGCGACAACCCTGCGGACTGCGCCAGGTTCGCCGCCGGGCAATGCCGGACGCGACATGGGCGGCATCGCAGCCGCTTGCCTTACCGGCTTCTTCGTTATTCTTGCTTTGGAAGGTGTGGGCGCCATGTTGTTACCGTCATTCGCCGGGCTAGACATACATGTAGAACTCACGCTGCCAGCGGAAGAACACGGCCGAACCGGCAACCAGCAGGATTGCCGCATAAGCCATCGCAAGTCCGATAATGTCGAGCGGTGGTATCACACCGAAGGCCAACGGATCCTGAAAGAGACGCACCATCGGATACATCACGTTGAACTGGTTGAGACCGCGAAGCGCTGCCGGCGTGTTCTGCGGCATAAACAGAATCGGAACTACGAAGAACCAGACGAACGATATCGAGCCCCACAGAAAATTGAAGTCACGAAAGAAGACGTTGATGGTGGCGAACAGAAAGGCTACGCCGACCACGAAAACCAGGAGGATTGCGAGCGAAATCGGCAAAAACAGCGCCGCCGCGTGCAGCCGCGACGGAAACACAAGAGTCACCACCAGAAAAAAAGAGACCAGACCCGCCAGCAGGTCCACGAAATTCACCAGCACGAGGCTCAGCGGAAAAATGCCCTTTGGCACATACTGCCGGTTTACATAACTCGCATTGCCGAGGATCGAGAGTGTCGCCCCCGTGGCGGATGTCACGAAGAACGTCCACGGAAGGTACCCCGCCAGGAAGTACGGCAGAAACGCTTCAAGGTTCGTGTTGTTGACTGCCGCGAAGATGAACGCAAACGCGAGGCAGATCATCAACGGATTTAACAGCGTCCAGGCAAAACCGAGCACGGATCCCCGGTACTTGGATCGCAAAGCCTGCAATACGTGCTCCCGCAGGAACTCACGGTGTTGCAGTATGTCTTGAAAAAATTGCAGCATTCCTACTCCAGACTCGAATGTACTCGCACCGCCTCTGCAGCGCGTTCGCCAGGCAGGCCGACTCCGGCTTTCCGGCAGTCCGACTCCACCATCTCCCGAACCAGATCCACAAAGGAAGTGCGCGGCCGCCAGCCCAGTTTGCTGGCGGCTTTCGACGCATCGCCCCTCAGAATGTAGTGCTCAGCCGGTCTCAGCAAATCCGGGTCATGCCGGATATATCCCGCTGGCTCAAGCCCGCAAAGACGAAAAGCCAGTTCCACAAACTCACGGACTGAATGCGATTCGCCAGTCGCAATCACAAAGTCGTCCGCCTGGTCCTGCTGCAGCATCAGCCACAGCGCTTCAACGTAATCCCGCGCATGCCCCCAGTCCCTCTGGGCATCCAGGCTGCCCAACACCAGTTCCGATGCCCGCCCGGCCAGAATCTCCGCCAGCCCGGCGGTGACCTTCCTTGTAACGAACCCGGCGCCGCGCCTCGGCGACTCGTGATTGAACAGAATCGCGCTGCACGCAAACATCTTTTGCGTCTCACGGCCCACCCGGACCATCTCAAAACCCGCGACCTTGCTTACCCCGTACGCCGACCGAGGATGAAACCCCGTTGTCTCACGCTGTGGCACTTCTTCCACGCGCCCGAACATTTCGGCCGAGGCGGCAAAACAAAACCGACAGTCCGGAACCACTCTCCGTATCGCAGCCAGCAGGGTATGCGTTCCGTTTATGTTGGTATTCAATGTCGAGGCTTCCTCCTCGAACGAATACTTCACTGTCGTCTGTGCCGCCAAATGGTAGCATTCGTCAGGCCGAACAGATTCTACAACCTGGAAAATATCAGAACAACTCTCAAGCTGCGCACCATGTAATCTAAGGTCGTTCCGTATATGTTCAATATTTGCAAACTGCGATGCGGCAGGAGTCCCGGAACAGCCTCTTACAACCCCGTGCACTTCGTAACCACGCGCAAGCAGCAATTCGGCCAGATAAGAACCATCCTGGCCGGTGATACCGGTGATTAGAGCTTTCCTGCGATTCATGCCTTGTGCGTTGCCCTGGCAGTACTGTCGGATTCTGAACACAAGTCAGGCGGGGACGGTACAGCCGCAGGCGGCAGATTGTTTACTCCGACAAGTTTCAGCTTACCACACCCCTGTGTCCGACGTTTTGCCTTACGGTGTACGTCCGGATCTTAAGAATGCAGCCGGATCTGTGTCAGAATCTAAGTTTCTTATGCCCCCAGCCAGCCACGCATCGACGGAAAGTCCAGTCAGTGCGGTGCAAATTATGCGCCGCATTCGAGACGGGCTGCGCGGTATCGACCGGGAACAGGAATGGAAGAGGCTGGGCCGAAGGGCTGTTCCGCCTCACCTCATCGCCAGCGTCCAGCGCCTGAAAGCCTCCACCGCTCTGCTCAGGAGCTCCGTCTCCCGGATCGGCGAACCACCGCCGACGCCCCCCACTCTCAGGGGAAGGCTGGGACTCCACGTCATCCAGATCATGCGCCGCGCGCTGTTCTGGCTTCTCCCATCGATTCAGACCTCGCAGAACCAGATTGTCGACGCACTCGAGCAACACCTCGCGGCAACCGATCAGATCCTCCAGATTCTGCAGCAGACGAACATTGAACTGGCCCGCCTCACCAGCCAGACCGCTCCGGCTAAGCAAACGTCCGGCGGTGCTTCCTGATGACCAACGGACCCTCGAAGTCCGCCTCCTTTAAAGGCCGCATTCACATCCTGGTGCCCACCTTCCAGCCCCACGACGCAGTGGGCAACGATGCCGCTGGTATGTACCACGTGCTCCGGGCCGCCGGATACGACGCCAGGCTGTTCGCACAGCACATCCACGCTGCCTACGCCAGCATCACCACCATTGCTAACGCCTCCGACAGCTCCTGGGATGACCCCAAAGCCCTCCTGATTTACCACCACGCCATCGACTGGGAACTCGGCGAAGAGATACTCAGGAAAACGAAAAACACGGTAGCGATCAAATACCACAACGTCACGCCGCCCAATTTCTTCGCCAATTACTCGGAATTCTATTACTGGGCCTGCGTTCGCGGCCGTGAGGCGAATCAACGCCTGGCCCAACTTCCCAACACCTGGGTCTGGGGCGACAGCCAGTACAATACCGACGAGTTTGTCCAGCTTGGCCATACCGCCGAACGCGCCCGTGTAGTTGCGCCCCTTCACCACGTCGAAGACCTCATGGCGGAGCCGTTTGACAACGTCATTACCGGGGCGTTCCGGGACAGCGCCAACATACTGTTCGTCGGCGGCATGCGCCCCAATAAAGGGCACGCCAAAGCGCTCGAGACCATCGTCGCTCTGCGCGAACAAACCAGCCTCCCCATTCGCCTCTTCCTGGTCGGCAACTTCGACTCAAACCTCGCCCGCTACACCGACGATCTGCACGAATACATGCGCCACCTCGACCTCGGCGATGAAGTGTTCTTCGCCCGGTCCGTCGACGGGTCGCAGCTCCGGTCTTACTACATGGCGTCGAGCGTGTTCCTTTGCGTAAGCGAGCACGAGGGATTCTGCGTGCCACTCGTCGAGGCTATGGCCTTCCGGGTCCCGATCGTCGCCTGGGCCACCACCGCGGTTGGCGAAACAGCCGGCGACTCCGGCATTATTTATAACCAGTTCGATCCCCACGACATGGCCGCCGGAATTGCACAGGTCATAGAGAACCCCGACCTCGGCCGCGAACTTTCCCACCGCGGGCGGAAACGCTACGAAGAGGTCTTCCACATCCAGGCCATCAAGCGCCAGCTGATTAGTCTCGTCGAGGAGGCGATGCAGAAATGAGCGCTCCTTCCACCTCATCGAAACCTCGCGTGGCATTTGTCGTCCAGCGCTACGGACTCGAAATCACCGGAGGCTCCGAAGCCCACTGCCGCCAGGTTGTCGAACGACTCGCCGATGAGTTCGACATCGAGATCCTCACCACCTGCGCCACCGACCACCTCTCGTGGAAGAATGAGCTGCCCGAAGGCCTCGGCGAGGTGAATGGGATCAAGGTCCGCCGGTTTCCCACCACCGCGGAGCGGCATTTACTGAACTTCCATTCGATTTATGACCGGATTTTCCTCGAACAACTCGACCAAAACCGGGAAATGGCGCTGATTCACTGGCAGGGACCCGTCACCCCCTCGCTTGAACAGTACATTGAGAAGAATAAAGATTCCTACGACGCTTTCGTCTTCTTCACATACATGTACTGGACGACAGTGAACGGACTGCCCAGAGTAGGCCCCAAAGCCCTCTTCGTACCAACCGTTCACGACGAACCGTCGCTCTACCTCCACATCCTCGACCACCTGTTCCGGCAGACGAAGCACATCATGTTCAACACCGAAGAGGAGCGCCTGCTCATCTTCCGCCGCTTCAACCTGCCCTCCGATGTCGGCCGAATCGTCGGCGTTGGCGTCGACGATCCCAAAATGGGCGAGTACGACCCCGCCTGGAAGCCACTCCAGGAGCGCCTCCGGGGCAAACGCGTCATGACCTACGTCGGCCGCGTCGAAAACGGCAAGGGCTGCGACGAACTGGTCGACTTTTTCCTGCGCTTCGTCCGCGAGGAAAACCGCAGTGACTTCATCCTGCTGCTTCTCGGCCGCCGCACCCTCCCGCTGCCTCCGCACAACCAGATCATTTCGCCCGGATTCGTTTCCGAGTACGTCAAACATCACGCCGTCGCCGGCACCGACATCGCTGTCGTACCCTCGCCCTACGAGAGCCTCAGCATGTCCGCCCTCGAATCCTGGATGCTCCGCCGCCCGGTTCTCGCCAACGGCCGGTCCCCTGTGCTGGTCGGCCACTGCACTCGCTCCAACGGCGGGCTCTGGTACAACAACTACGCTGAATTCCGGGAGACGGTGAAACTTCTGCTTTCCGACAACGACCTTTGCAACACTCTCGGCAAGCAGGGACGCGATTACGTCGAACGAAATTATCGCTGGTCCGTAATTGAGCAAATCTGGCGTGACGAACTCCACAAAGTAATCAGCGCCACAGCTCAGCGTCGGGCTTAACAATTTCCGGGAAACCTCTGTCAGGTGCCTGACGCCCAACAGTCTTGCGTCTAAATCTAAAGCGCAGATCGATTCCCGGCATCCTCCTGGCGCCACTGGTGAGCCTTCCGGCAGCGTCCGTCCAGGACTATCGACACGCTGAGATCACCCACCCGAAAACCCACTTCACCCCGCCAACCTGGGCCAGCCGCAGCGACTGGGTCCGTCACCGCTTCCACCTCCAGCGCCAGATCCTCGGAGCCGCGGGGGCTCACGCCGATGCCCCGCCACCTTCCGTCTGAAGTCGCATATCGTCCGCCGCAACCGCCCAGAGGGCTACGGTGCGGACGCCCTCCTCATCGAGACCTTCCCCGGACTCTGCGTGGGCGCCACAGTTTATTACCCCCTCGACACCACCCGCAAACACCCCGGCGTTCTTGTCCCCCACGGCCACTGGAAACACGGGCGCGTCGAGAACTTGCCCACTTACTCCGTCCCCGCCCTCGCCATTAATCTCGTCCTCCAGGGCTACGTCGCCCTCACCTGGGACATGGTCGGCTTCAACGACACCAAACAGATCCCCCACGATTTCGGCGGCTGGCGCGAAGAGCTCTGGAGCTTCAACCCCCTCGGCATCCAACTCTGGAACAGCATTCGGATGCTCGACTACCTGGTCACCCGGTCCGACGTCGACAAGACCCGCATCGCCTGCACCGGAGCTTCGGGTGGAGCCACCCAGACCATCCTGCTCACCGCAATCGACCGGCGCGTCACCTGCTCCGTCCCTGTCAACATGATCTCGGCCAGCTACCAGGGCGCCGACCCCTGCGAAGAGGCACCCAACCTCCGGCTCGATTCCACCAGCAACGTCGAAATCGCGGCCCTCACCGCTCCCCGCCCTATGCTCGTCGTCTCCTGTACCGGCGACTGGACACGCTACGACAGCCGCACTCGCCAGACCGTCTACAAGTTCCTCGCCAGGTATCTTTTGAAGCAACCCCGGTGGGAGTACTCCTTCGCGACCTTAGTCGACTGGACACGGCCGAGCTCCTCTCCAGCCCTTCCTCTGTAGCCCCCTCGGGTTACGCCGAGGTTTTCACCCACTGGCAGGCCATTGCCCGCCGCGAGATGACCGAAGCCCCAGCCGACCGCGTCCCCCTGACCTGAAGTGGCAGACAGGCCGCGGCAACCCGGCCATTATCGTGCACCCTGACGGTTCTGTCGCCGCTCTCCAGAGCCCCGAGTTCAAGCAATTGATCGCCGCCGGCCGGCCAGTCGCGATCCCCGATGTCTTCCAGACCGGCCTCGCAACCGCCGCACGCGAGCGAGGCGGTCGCTGGTATCTCTCGTACAATCAAACCGACGACGCCCACCGCATCCAGGACATCCTGACTACCTTTGCCTGGCTCCGCTCCCAAACCTCAGCCACACCTGATCTCATCGGCCTCGAGAAAGCCGCCCTCTGGGTGATCTTCGCTGCCGCCGTCTCCCGCCACGTTGTTAATGTGATCGCGAACGTAGAACGGTGGGAAGCCCTCGACGAAACACTGCACGACCACTGCTTTGTGCCCGGCCTGCAGCGAACTGGCGGCCTCGACGCCGCAACCCGAGTCATCCGAAACATCCGCCCCAGCTTGTAAATAAGAGCAGCTATCGCCGAGACATCAGGTGCCGCACTTCCACCTCGAGTGGACGCAGCGCCTTCGCATACAACGCCTTGTACGATTCGCAGAAATAATCCAGATCGCCAAATTCACCCCGCTGTGCCCGCCGCGTATGCGGACACCCCCTCTGGCAAATCTCTTCGTACTCACACGCATCGCACTTCGGATGCGGGATCGCCTTCTTCGACGCAAACTCCATCCGCGCACGACGCTTCGCAATCGCGGCAAACGACTCCTCCGCCACATTGCCCAGCTTCCATGAGCCCTCAACAAAGAAATCGCACGGATAAACGTCGCCGTTATATTCCACCACCGCGTAGCTGTCGCACGACGCCTGCAGACAGCACGACCCCGGCATCTGCCCCGCGACCGCTTCCGCCAAATTGTCGAAAACTCGAATCCGCATCGATTTCCGGTGCGGCCACCAAAGGTCGAACACCGCCGTCAGAAACTTGCCGTACTGCTCCGGCGTAACCGAGTAGGGCTGCCGCTCCCCGCCCGCCCCAAACTCCACCAGCGGAATAAACTGCAAATTGTCGACACCAATCGACCGGAAAAAGCGGTAAATCTCCCTCGGCTTGTCGATATTGGCCGCGCTCAACACACAAAGCACGTTGAATTCGACCTTCGTCTTCTTCATCAGCTCGATGCTCTGCATCACCCGCCGCCACGTCGGAGCCCCGCCCCGATTCCGCCGGTACTGATCGTGAATCGCCTCCGGCCCGTCCATCGACACGCCAACCAGCCAGTTGTACGACCGGAAAAGGGAGCACCAGTCCTCGTCGATCAGCATCCCGTTGGTCTGCATCGCGTTGCTAACCTGCTGCCCGCTCCTCCCATGCGACACCTGTAGATCCACCAGACGCTCAAACCACGGCAGCCCACACAAAGTCGGCTCCCCGCCCTGGAACGCAAAAGTACTGTTGGGATACGAGTATTCGAGAAAACCTGCAACCAGCCGCTCCTGCGTATCGGCAGTCATCCGACGAGTCTGCAACCCTGCATAAGGATCGGTAGCCCGGTCCAGATAGAAGCAATAGGAGCAGTCGAGATTGCAAAGCGCCGAAGCCGGCTTAACCAGGAGCGAACCGATCCTGGGCACGGACCCGATCACACGAAACGGGTCCGCCGCGAGAGTACTCAGCGGCAAGCCCTCAGCTTATCAGAAGGCACTACCGCGTTCGATGAATTGCACTCTACACCTGGGCGCGACCCGGATACAATGGCCACGCGCCATGCCACTCTTCGGCACCATCCATCTCACCCTGCTTGCATCCATCGCAGTCACCGCCGCCCTGCTGGCAATCCTCTGCCGCACTGGCCGCATCCCCACCCGCCCCACGCGCCTTATCCTCGGCTACACTCTCGGTTTGAACGAGCTCATCTGGTGGGCCTTCCGCTACTCCCATGAAGGCTTCAACTTCCCCAACAACCTCCCACTGCAACTCTGCGATGTCCTTATCTGGGCTACCGTTGCCGCCTGCATCACCCTGTCCCCGGCGCTGGTCGAATTCACCTGGTTCGCCGGACTCGCCGGAGCGGGAATGGCACTCCTGACGCCTGACCTCTGGGCACCCTGGCCCCAGTACCCCGCCATCTACTTCTTCCTGGCGCACGGCGGCATCGTCGCCGGAGCCATGCTGCTCGTTGCCGGCCGCCTCTCGCCTCTTCGTCCGCACGCCCTGTGGCGAGCCTTCTCCATGCTCATCGCCTTCGCTTCCTTCGTCGGAGCCGTGAACCAGATGGCCGGAACCAACTACATGTACCTCTGCCGCAAACCGGGCAGCGCCTCTCTGCTGGACCAGCTCGGCCCCTGGCCCATATACCTGATCGGCGGAGCGGCCGTCACCCTCGCCATCTTCGGACTCCTGTGGCTCCCCGTCCGACCCGCAAAACCCACGCCTCCATAGTTCGCCTGGGCTGCCGAAACGGACAGGGCTGGCTTGCACCATCAATGGTGTTGACACGTCGCTCCAGCTCAGAAGTAATACTTCAGGCCCATCTGCACGTTGCGCTGCGGCCCCGCAGTGGAGATGGTTGCAAAGTTGACGTCGGTGAAGTTAGTGTTCGGGTTGCGGAAATTCACGTGATTGAGCACGTTGAAGAACTCCGCCTGGAACTGCAGCCGTCGCTGGCCGTCCTTCGACATCCTGAAGACTTTGCGCAACGACGAATCCAGCAGGAACAGGCCCGGTCCACGAAGCCGTCCCACACCGAGGTTGCCCAGTTCATCGTTCGGAGCGGGACCGAATGCCGCTTTGTTCAGCCAGTTGTTGGGCCCACGCTCATCAATGGGAGCCAGCACATCGCCGCCGAGGTAATCCGCGCGGCGTCCACCAATCGACGTGTTCGCCGTGATGGTGAGCGGAGCACCCGTCTGATACCGGGTGATGCCACTGTATTCCCAGCCCATGATGGTCTGCTTCAGGAACGGATTCCTGTATTTCGGCGTCGGAATGACGTAGCTGACAGTGGTGGAAATCACGTGCGAGCGGTCGAAGCTCGCGGGTCCGTAGTTATAGTGGCGGTTGTACGGATTCTCCGGATTGTCCCCGTTGCCGCTGGAGTCCGTAAGCACTTTTGACCACGTATAGCTGCTGGTGAACAACAGCCGGCCTTTGCGGCGCGTCGCGTAGACCTGCAGCGAGTGGTAGTTTGACGTGGAGTCGCTCAGCCGCTGGCGGATCGACGAGTAGCCGAGATACGGACGCATCGAATTATCCGACGGGCGCTGCGCCGATGGAATGGCGCGAATCGCGCGCAGCGTGTCAAACGGCACCTGGTTAATATCCGGCTGACGAATCAGATGTCGGCCATTGTTGCCCACATACTTCACTTCGAAGAATACGGCCGAAGGCAACTGCTGCTGGATGCCGAAGCTGAAGTTCATCGAGTAAGGAGTTTTCAGGTTCGGATTGATGGCATCGATGTTACCCATCGGCGCGAGAGCCGCCGCGGTGCCACCCGTGGGGTTAGCCAGATTGCCGTTCTCAAAGTTGACGCTGGTGAGCCACGGAGCGTAGTTGACCATCGGGAAAATCAGATTGCCTTCCGGCTTGTCGTAAAACAAGCCGAAGCCGCCCTGAATCGCCGTCTTGCTGCTCCGGAACGGCGCATAGGAGAAGCTGAAGCGAGGAGCAAACAGGTTCTGCACATCGTACAGACCACGAGGCGCACCGCCCGGGATCTTCCCGAAGACGGAGGACGTTGCACCGGGTACGCGGCCGATCTGATCCTCCGGTACGCTGTCGCCAGCGCGAATGAGTCCGTTGAAGACATTGCCGGAGCCGGCGACAATCACGCCTGCCGGAGTTACCGTAACAGCCTGACGCGGGTCATAGAGCCCAGGCACGAAGTTAGTGATGTTATTACCCTGGGTGTAAGTGGGCGAGTTGCGCTGATAACGCACACCGATCTCCATGCTGAGGCGTGGCATGATGCGCCACTGGTCGCTGACGTAGCCTTCATACGACGTAAATCGGAAGAAGCCCATCGGGTCGGCAGAAGATTCGCGGTAGGTGCGGAAGTTGCCGAGGAACGCGTCGGCCAGCGAGTTGTTCGTTGTGCGGTTATTGCCGCTGTTGGAGAAGTTCACATAGCCCGGATATTCGGGGCGTCCGTTCTGATCCTTGCGATTGCGGATTACCGTGAAGCCCATCTTCGTGGTGTGCCTGCCATTGATCAGGGTTACGTTCTCGATTGCCTGGATGTCGGTTGTCGGCGAGGCCAGCGCGGCGTTCGGACCTCGCAGGTTCGCGAAGCCGTTCACGTCGATGTTCGGCAGCCCGTCGGCGTCATAGATACCACCGCCCTGAAACACCTGCGGATAAGTCATGCCGTAAGTGGACCGCTTCCAGGCATCGCCGACCATCGGAATGCGCTGGCCGTTCCATGACGTGTTGATCTTGGCTTCGTTCACGATTCGCGGGCTTGCCAGCCACGTGTGCGACAGCTGAATGCCATAGCCCGGGCGTGAGCGCGTGGTGGGCGTCATCGGCAGGTTGGAACTGAAGAACGTGCCGTACGGCTCGATCAAGTCATACATGTCGTGCAGGTAGCGGAAGTACACCTGATGTTTCGTGCTCAGGTTGTAGTCGACGCGCGCGATGTCCTGTCTCCACGCAAACGGATTCGAGATCTGATACGTGGCGTTGTTGCCGGTGGGCCTGTCGACGTACGATGCTGCCAGCTTTTCCATCGCAGTGTAGGCTGCAGCGATCGCCTTACCGTCTGTCGTCATCAGTGATGCTATGTTCTTGTCGGGTACCGGTTCGGTTGTGCCGGGATAGAAGAGGTTGCCGGTGCGACCGCTGAAGTCACCCGCGCGTTCGGCCCGCGTGGGAAGCGTGCGGCGTGTGGGATCCGTAAATCGCCGGATGTACTTGTATTCCTGACCGGCGAAGAAGAAGACTTTACCCTTGACGAGAGGTCCGCCAAGGTTCCAGCCGAAATCGTTGAAGCGAAGCGGCGGTTTGATGGGAGCGAAATACTGCTTCGCGTCGAGCTTGTCGTTGCGGAGGAACTCGAACACCGTTCCGCTGTATTTGTTGCTTCCGCCGCGCGTGACCACGTTGATGCTCGAGCCGGAGTTGCGGCCTGACTCAGCCGAGAAGGCCGACGTTCGGATGCTGACTTCCCGGATGAAGTCGACGCCAACGTTGTTGATCTGGCTGCCATTGGAACCCGAGTCCATGTTGGAGCCACCGTCCACCGACAGGTAATTCGTGTTGCCACGGTTCCCGTTCACCGACTGAGCTGTGATGCTGAGACTAGTGGTCAACGCCATCTGGTCTTCATCCAGCAGCACCGTGCCTGGCACCAGCGAAACCAGCTGCATGTAATTGCGGCCATTCAGAGCCAGGTTCTGCACCTGCTCACTGTCAATGACGCGGCCCACTTCGCCGGACACCGTGTTTACCTGTTCGCCGGTGGCTTCCTCTACCTGCACCGACGAGCTCACCTCGCCGACTTCCAGCTTGAAGTTCACCGTGAGACGGCCGTCTGCGACCAGGTTGTTTCCTGTGCGAAGCGCTTTGCGGAACCCGGGCTGTTCCACCGCAACCTCGTAGTAGCCGACGGGCAACGCCGTCGCCACATAAAAGCCGTTTTCATCGGTCTTCATCTCACGCGGAACCCGCGTAGCTTCATTCGTCAGCACCACGATCGCACCCGGCACCGTACCGGCGGAAGCGTCTGTCACTGTGCCGGAAATCCGCCCGACAATACTTTGCGCGCCCAGCGACACGACCAAACAACACAGCACTGCAGCTGTTCGGTTGAGAAGATTCATTGACTACCCCTGTATCCTGGGCATCATCTTATACCCAACGATGTATTCCCGAAACCCAGCGGGCGCCGTAGCATCCAACTGCCATGGAAGATCTGAAGGTAGGACTCGAGCCGAAATCTCTGAAAGGGATTGTAGAGACATTAAACCTGCTGTTGGCAGATGAACACGTCCTCTATGTCAAGACCCGCAACTATCACTGGAATGTGACTGGGCCCCGATTCCACACGCTGCATTTGTTCTTCGAAACGCAGTACGATGAACTGGCCGAGATCATTGATGAAGTGGCCGAAAACGCCCGCCAGTTCGGCGGGGTGGCCGCCGGGACCATGGCTGAATTCACAAAGTCAGCGCGCCTGAAGGAAGAGCCGGGCAACTTGCCGGACGAAGACGGGATGATTGCGAATCTGGTGGCAGATCACGAAGCGGTGATTCGCCACCTTCGCAAAGACATCGACACCTCCGGTGAGAAGTACAAGGCCGCCGACGCCGCCGACTTCCTCACCTCCGTCCTGGAAAAGCACAACAAAATGGCCTGGATGCTGCGGTCACATTTGACGCGCATCAGCGGGCGCGGGGAGCCGTCCCGGAAGAACTCGGACGAGCTGGTCGGAAACCGCAACTAACATCTCGCGAACCGACTTACCTGTGACCGGATGCCGCAGGTCGGGCACAAGCTCGGCCAGCGGCTCCAGCACAAATCGCCGCTCCGCCATCCGGGGATGCGGCAGCTTTAGCTGGGGCGTGTCCATCACGAACCGCCCGAACAACAGCAAATCGATATCGATCACACGTGGGCCGTTTGGCGTCATTCGCCGGCGGCCCATGTCGCGTTCAATTTTGGCAGCGCGAAGCAACGCGCGCATGGGAAAGATCGTGGTATCCGCCTCCGCGACGATGTTCAGAAAGTCGGGCTGATCGCTCAGATACATGGGTGCGGTCTCCCACGTAGAGGAGACGCGCTCGATGCGGAAGTCATCCGAGTGCAGCGCGCGCAGCGCCTTCCGGAGATTCGCCTCGCGGTCCCCCATGTTCGAGCCCAGCGAGAGATATACCTTCTTTCGAACCACCATCAGAACAGACCCTCCTGCCACGTTGCGCGGTTACGCCTCGGTACTTTGAAGTATTCAAAGGCACGGTCGGTGGCAATGCGACCGCGCGGCGTGCGGTCGAGAAAACCGAGCTGCATCAAATACGGCTCGTAGACTTCCTCAATGGTGGAGGCTTCCTCGTCGATGGAGGCAGCTACGGTGTTTAGGCCGACCGGCCCGCCGCCGTACTTTTCCAGCACGGTCATCATGATCTTCTGGTCGATCTCGTCGAGGCCGAAGCGGTCCACCTCCAGCATGTCGAGCGCGGCGGTTGCCTCGATCAAACTCACGTGGCCCTCGGCGCGAACCTGGGCGTAGTCGCGGACGCGGCGCAGCAGTCGGTTGGCCAGTCGGGGCGTACCCCGGCTACGCCGTGCGATCTCCTCCGCCGCATCGTGGTCGATGGTGACGCTCATCAGCTTTGCCGAGCGCAACACAATCGACTTCAAATCCGGCAGATCGTACGGGTTCAGCCGCAGCACCAGACCGAAGCGCGCACGCAGCGGGGCAGTGAGCAGACCCTGCCGTGTAGTGGCGCCGATAGCGGTGAACTTCGGCATCGGCATGCGCACGCTGCGAGCACCCGGCCCCTGCCCAATCACCACATCGAGCGCGAAATCCTCCAGCGCCGAATAAAGAATTTCCTCCAAATCCGGCAGCATTCTGTGGATTTCGTCGATGAAGAAGACCTGGCGCGCTTCCACCGTGCTGAGGATGCCGACCAGATCGATCTTCTTCTGCAGGATCGGACCAGAGGTCTGCTGGAAGGCGGTCTCCAACTCATTCGCGACGATGGTGGCGAGCGTGGTTTTGCCCAGCCCCGGAGGGCCGTAAAGCAGCACGTGGTCCAGCGCCTCGCCCCGCAGTTTCGCCGCCTCGATGGCGATAGCGAGGTTCTCTTTCAGCTTTGGCTGACCGGTAAAATCGGCAAGACGCCTGGGGCGCAGCGCTGCTTCAAACTGTCGCTCCTCCTCACTAGCTGCCGGGGAGACGACGCCTTTGTCTCGGGCCATGAACTCTCAGTGTACGTGCTACCCCTGCTGGAGGTCGGTGTCCGGCGCAGGGTGGCCCAGTATGCGGCACATCGCCACAATCTGCCCCTTGTGATGGAACGTGTGGGTGAGGATGTGGTGCAGGATGAACGATGGCGTTCGCGGCACACCGACCCACTGGTCGGGATATGCGGGCAGCAACTTCTGCAGG
Source organism: Bryobacteraceae bacterium (assembly GCA_034408745.1). Lineage (GTDB taxonomy): Bacteria > Acidobacteriota > Terriglobia > Bryobacterales > Bryobacteraceae > JAWXCM01. Next base: position 1,106 of record JAWXCM010000332.1, on the reverse strand, counting down.
TCATCCGCCGGCAACTCGCTGAGATACACAACGGTGCGGTCTGCCACGTCGCGGCGCCAGCCCATCAGCGTCGCCAGCCGCGACTCCTCGTGATCCCACACCCGTTCCGGCCGGTTCTTCAGCGCGTCCACCCAGGCCGACTCGCAGAACAGAATGTGGTTGAATTGTTTAGCGATGGTGGGACGCCCAAACCCCTGCAGCGCTCTGGTGTGCAACTCGGCCGGCATGGACGCTACATGCTCCATCAGGAACGCGAGCCGCTTGTGTGTCGCCGCGTGAAACTCGCGAATGGAGGTCACCGCACCAACTCCAGTGATTTGCGGAACAGCAGTTCGAAGTCGACCGAACCGACCGCCGCGGACGCTTTGCGAAGCGCGTTCTCAGCCGCCGGCCGCTGGCACCCAAGGTTGACCAGCGCGGACAGCACGTCCATTTCGAGATCGGTCAGCACTGCCGCTTTCGGCGTCGACGACGACGGGGCCGCCACCCCGGCAATTCCGTCGAGCTTGTCGCGCAGTTCCAGAACCATGCGCTCCGCGGTCTTCTTCCCGACGCCCGGGATGCGCACCAGCCTGTCGGTCTGCCCGCCGCGAATGGCAGGGACCAGGTCCGCTGGCGAGAGTCCGGAAAGCACACTCATTGCGAGTTTCGGCCCGATGCCGCTCACCGATATCAGTTTCTCAAACAGCGTCTTTTCATCAGGCGTGACAAAGCCGTAGAGCAGAATCGCGTCCTCACGAACATGCGTGTGGACGCGCAGCTTCACCTCGCCACCAGGCTCGGGAAGGTGGGTGTACGTGGGCACGGAGATCGCGAGTTCATAGCCGACCCCGCCCACGTCGACAATGACGTACGCCGGGTTCTTTTCAAGCAGACTGCCGCGGAGGAAAGAGATCATAACCCTACCTCAGCAGGATACAGTGAGAGCGATGGCAAGGCGTCGATTCTTTGTTCCCGAAGTGAGTAACGGGCAGGCAGAGCTGGAGGGCGACGAGGCAAAACACCTGGTGCAGGTTCTCCGCGTGGAGACGGGACAGGTCTACGAGATCTCCGATAACGAAGGCGTATACCTGGCCGAAGTCGAGATCGCACGCAAAGCACAGGTT
>JAWXCM010000331.1:0-6702 GCA_034408745.1 Bryobacteraceae bacterium | reverse complement strand
GCAGAACAAGGCGGCGGCTGGGCGTATCATCTGAGAAACATTCTATGCCTCAAAAGAACAACCCGTATCTGGAGTTCCTGGCCGAGCAGATGAAGCCGCTGGGAGAAATCACATGGCGTTCGATGTTCGGCGGATATTGTTTGTATTGTAACGGAATTGTGTTTGCATTAGTCGCGAACCAGGCTTTGTTTCTGAAGGCGGACGACGATAACCGTGGTGCTTTTGAGGTTCGGGGGCTGCAGCGGTTTCGGCCTTTTGAGGGAACCGAAAGCATGTCATACTACGAGGCGCCGCCGGAAATATTCGAAGATCCCGAAGCGATGAAACAGTGGTGCGGCGGGGCCGCGGATGCCGGACGGCGGGTGCAGCCGTCAAAGAAGAAAAAGAAAACAAAGGTGACAAAACAGTGACGATTAACCAATCGATCCTTTCAGAACTGGAAATGGAAATGGCCGGCACGCGGAAGGTGCTGGAGCGCGTCCCAACGGACAAGTTCGATTTCAAGCCGCACCCGAAGTCGGGGACGATGATCTGGCTGGCCGGTCATGTGGCTATGATTTGCGACTGGGGCTACACGACACTGACAACGCCGAGTCTGACGATCGACGATTTCACGCCTCCTCCGCCGCCGAAGACGACCGAGGAGTTGGTGGCGGCTTTTGACAAGTCCTGGGGCCAGTTCAGGGAAGCGCTGGGGAAGACTTCGGATGAAGACATGATGCACGTGTGGACGATGACCTGGAAGGGGAAGCAGATGATGAGCATGCCTCGCATTGCCGTTCTGCGCGGCATGATTATCAACCACATGATTCACCACCGGGGCCAGTTGACGATGTATCTGCGGGCGTGTGAGATTCCGGTGCCAGGCCTGTATGGGCCATCGGCGGATGAGCCTCAGCCGGGAATATAAGGAAGAACCTCAGGGGGCTGCTGCTATTGCTCTGGCAAGGGGCCATGTGAAATGGAACGTGGCTCCTTCGCCGGGGATTGCTTCGGCCCAGATCCGGCCGCCGGAACGTTCGACCACGCTCTTACAGATGGCCAGTCCGATACCGTTGCCGGGCACAGTGCGGTCGTGAAGGCGGCGAAAGACTCCGAAGATGGATTCGGCATATTCGGCGTCGAAACCGATGCCGTTGTCGCGCACGCAGAAGAGCCACTCCGGTCCACGCGCCTGGACGGCGATATGGACTTCTGGGGGGATGCCCGGGCGGCCGTACTTTATGGCGTTGCCGATCAGGTTGGTAAACACCTGAGTAAGGCGTGTTTCATTGCCTTCAATTTGAGGCAGAGGGTCCCACGTGATCGCGGTCTGGCTCTGGTCGATAGGTGCCTTCAGGGTCTGAAGGACACGGTTGAGCACATTTTCGACGGAGACCAGTTGCGGATCCTGGTCCATATCGGCAGAGAGACGCGAATAATCAAGTAAGTCAGACACGAGCCGGCTCATCCGTTGCGCGCCTTCGACGATATATTTGAGGTACAGGGTGCCGGTTTCATCGAGCTGGCTGGCATAACGACGCCCGAGTAACTCCGAGTAAGCGGACAAGACTCGAATGGGCTCCTGCAAATCGTGACTGGCTGCGTAGGCGAATTGCTTCAGGTCGTCGTTGGAGCGGCGCAGGGACTGCTCGGCTTCGCGGAGTCGCAGGAGGGAGCGGATTTTCGCTCGCAGGAGCTCGGGTTCCACAGGCTCGACGAGATAGTCATCGGCTCCGATATCGAGGCCAATTACGGCGTCGGTGAACTCGACTGCCGACGCGGAGATCTGGAGGACCTTGATGCCGGAGGTTCGCTGGTCGGACTTGAGGAGGCGGCAGACTTCGAGGCCACTCACGTCGGGAAGATGGACGTCGAGCAGGACCAGATCGGGGGATTCGGATACGGCCTTCTGGAGTGCTTCGCGGCCTCGTGAAGCTTCGATGATTTCGTAATCCGATTCGCGCAGAGCTTCCGAGCGGAGGTAGCGATTCAGATCCCTGTCGTCGACATTAAGAATTCTGGGGCGTCGCATCTGAGTGCTCTCTAATTGTCGAACAATTCTATTGAGACTGGTGGGCCGAAGCGAACGGAAAATCGCCTGGCCTTGTTGAGTTGGTCCTTAGACAGAATTGCCACGGTGGCTGCCTCGATGGCGGGCCTGTCCTCAGCGGAAATTCGGCGGGCGGTTACGGCGACAACGGGAATGCTGGCGGTTGCTGGGTTAGCGTGCAGGTCGGCGAGCACGGCAGTGGCGTCGACGCGGGGCACAGCGAGGTCGAGGACGATCAGGTCCGGGCGCTGGGTACGGGCCATTTCGAGGCCGACCTGTCCGTCTGCCGCGTGGATAATTTCCCATGGTCCGTCGGTACGGATGAGCTGGCCCGTGAGATACCGGTCGATCTCGGCGTGATCGATGATGAGGACGCGGGGCCGGGCGAGGGCCGGAGCGACGCGTTGCGCGGCTGCCGGCAGGGCATCTGGCAGAGCAGGATAAGTCCCAAATTTAAGTGGCAGAACGAGAGTGAAAGTCGACCCTTTTCCGAGCTCGCTTTCCACTTCGACGAAGCCTCCGAGCAGGGCGCTCATCCTGCGGCAGAGGGGCAGACCGAGGCCGGTGCCCCGGACGCGGCGCTGGAGCGTATGCTCAATTTGCGCGTATTCTTCAAAGATCTTTGTGAGGTGTTCCGGGGCGATGCCGATGCCTGTGTCGCGCACCGAGATTCGGACCATCTTGCCTTCGAGCTGTGCCCAGACGTGTACTTCACCATGTTCGGTGAATTTAATCGCGTTCGAGATTAGATTGCGGAGAATTTGGGAGATCTTTGCCTCGTCGCTGTAAATGGACGGGGCGGCCGAGGTGTCATCGAAATAAAGCACGACGTCGCCGGATTGCAGCAGCGGGCGGAATATTCCGCGGAGTGCGCCGAAGACGAACTCGAGGCCGAACTCGGATGGATGAATGGTGATTTTTCCGGCTTCGAGTTTCGCGAGGTCGAGGAGGTCGTTGACCAGTGCCAGCATTTCTTCGGCGGAGCTGAGGACGAAGGAGAGCTGTTTCCGCTCCCCGGGATCGCGTGTCGCTGTCCGACTGTTAAGCAGGCGGACGAGGCCGACGATTCCGTTGAGGGGAGTTCGGAGCTCATGGCTGGCGTAGGAGAGGAACCGGGATTTTAGTTGATCGGCCTGGCGCAGTTTTTCGGCGCGGTCATCGAGTTCCACATAGAGGGCGAGGACGCCACGGTTGGTCTCGTCGATCTCGGTCTGCACGGCATGGACCTCTTCAAGGGCCTTCCGCAAGATCTGCTCCTGCGCGGTCTGGTGCTCTGTGAGGTCGCTGAGAAGTGTTGCGGGGTCGAACGAGGCGTTGGCGGCCTGGGGTAACTGAGGAAGCGGGAACTGGACGCGGTGGCTGGCGGCCTCCATCACGAGAGCGGGCGGACTGACGATATTAAGGACGAATTCGGCGCCAATGTTGCGGGCTTCGCGGGCGAGATGAAACGCGGCCAGAAGGATTCGGGCCTGATCGGGGGGACTACAGGCGGCCGCGGCGGAGACAGCCGTTGCCCGGGACATCGCTTCGAGGACGTCCGCCTCGGAATGGACCGGGATGGAGATGGCGAACTCGTTCATGCGGGTAAACCTGCTTTCAGGACGAGTACGGAGGCGTCGTCATCGCGTCTGTGCGCCGCCCGCCAGATGGAGGCAGCGATAATCGACGCGCTTTTTCGGGTAATTCCGGGATATTTCTGCAGAGTCCAGTTGCTGGAGACTCCGTCGGAGTGGAGAACGACGATGGACTCTGGATTCCATTCGTAATCGAAGCAGCGCGGCGTTCGGATTTGTTGTCCGACGATACCGTGCATGGAGACAAAGTGGCGGATTTCAGCACCGTTGACGAGTGCTCCGACGATGTTGCCGACGCCGGTGTATCGGATGGTGCCGCGGCCGGGGTTGATGGACGCGACCGAGACTGCGGCGCCGCGCGATCCGCGCAGGGCCTGGTGGATGGCTTCGAGGATGGCTGCGACTTCGAGGCTGGCGACCTTCGGCAGTACGTCGACGGCGGCGCGAGAGGCCACGGCTGCCAGCGGTCCGTGGCCGAGACCGTCAGCCATCATCAGAATGGTGTTATCGCCGGACTGGCAGACGGCGAACGCATCGCCGCACTCGGTTTCGCCGGTGACGGGAACGGCTACGCCGCCGACGTCGAGTCCGTTGAAGGGAGCTGGCTGAGCGGGTTCGATGGCGCAGAGGGCCCGGATGATGGTGCCATGGCCTGGGAGCGTATAGATTTCCGACAGTGTGGCGAGCCGGGAAATGGCGCCGAGACCGGTTCCGCTACTTCCCGCGGCAGAGACGCCGTCGCGCAGGCAGGCATCGGGATTTTCCATGCCGGGGCCGGAATCAACGGCGAGAATTTCGAGGGCGCAACGCTGATTTTGCGGCCTGCCGCGCAGGAGTATTGTTCCGGAGCCGGCGTGCTTGATCAAATTGGTCGCCATTTCAGTGACAATTATGGCGACTTTTCCGGTTTCTGTTTCGTTAAAAAGGAGTTCGGCTGCGAGGTTTGTGGCGGCGCGGCGGGCGGCAAAGGTCTGACTGGATTCCGATACTGTAACAGCGGTCATGACTGTCATTTCCAACGCGTTATGGTTACGCGCGTGCCTTCGCCGGCTTTGGAATCGAGGTGGAACTCATTACAGAGGCGTTTGGCTCCACTGAGGCCGAGACCGAGTCCGCCGCCGGTGGTGTATCCGTCGCGGAGTGCGAGGTTGAGGTCAGGGATGCCGGGGCCGTTGTCCTCGAAGGTGAGCCGCACTCCTTTACGGCCGCTGGCCTCTACACTGTCGATGGTAACCGCGCCACCGAGTCCGTGAACGAGCGTATTTCGGGCGAGTTCGCTGGCAGCGGTGACGATTTTGGTCTGGTCGACGAGTGACAGGCCGCAGGCGAGGGCGGCGACGCGCGTGGCTTGCCGAACGCGGACGACATCCTCTTCGAGGCGGACAGGCAAAATCTCAGTCCTCGAAGCGATCACTGTTCACCCCCGCACCTTCGCCGGCGCTGCTGGATGCGCGGAGCAGTTCCATCCCGCGTTCCACGTTGAGGGCAGTGAGGACGCCGGGCAAGTTGAGGCCGAGTTCCACCAGCGTGATGGCGACAGCCGGCTGCATGCCGACGACGACGGTCTGAGCATCGAGGATTCTGGACATTGCGGCGATATTGGCGATCATCCGCGCGATAAACGAATCCACGATGTCAAGCGCGGAAATGTCGATGAGAACTCCGCGGGATTTATATTTCGACAGGCGGCTGGTGATGTCATCCTGCAGCGACATTGCGAGACGGTCCTGCATATCCGCCTGAACGGTAACGAGGAGAAAATCGCCCATCTTCAGGACGGGAATTCGCTCCATTTATTCTCTTCCCTGTTGCTGGCCCGGAGTATTCTTCTGCACGCTGTAGCCGAGGCGGCGTAGCGCGACCGCGAGGGCGTCGGCGAGGGTGGCCTTGGTGGTTACGTTATTCAGTTCGACACCGAGGTGGACGATGGTCTGGGCGATCTGAGGACGGATGCCGCTAATGATGCAGTCGGCGCCCATGAGCCGGGCGGCGGCGACGGTCTTGAGCAGATGCTGCGCGACGAGGGTGTCGACGGTGGGAACTCCGGTGATGTCGAGTATGGCGATGCGGGCTCCGGAGCTGACGATGCGCTCGAGCAGGTTTTCCATGACGACCTGGGTACGGGCGCTGTCGAGGGTGCCGATAAGGGGCAGGGCGAGCACGCCTTCAAAGAGCTGGACCACAGGTGTGGAGAGCTCCATCATCTCTTCCTGCTGGCGGCGAATTACATTTTCGCGGGCGGCCAGGAAGGAGGCTGTGGCGTACAGTCCGAGCTTGTCAATGAGCGTGGTGGCTGTCCAGAAAGCTTCGAAGGAGGCTTCGGCTCCCGCTGCGGCGTACCGTTCCTGTATCTGGTGAAGCAGGGGCAATTTCAGCGAGAAGATGAATGTGGCAGTCTCACTGGCCGTGAAGCCCTGTTTGGCGCGGCTTTCGGAGATCTGGGCGAGCAGTTCCCGGGTAGGAGCCCACGAAGGACCTGAGATGTCCGTGTATTCGCCGTTGCGCGCGGAGTCAGTCAGGGCCAACAGGAGCTCGCGCGATTCCTGCTGTAGCTGGGAGTCTGATATCAAGTTTCGGCGAATGGCCCCGGAACGAAGCTGCTCCTCTGACCACCGGGCGAGGATCGCTGACGCATTGCTGCTCAAAACTTCGTGAAGGCTTGGGGGATTAGAAGGTCCGGCCACTGCATCTCCTTGAAAATGGTTATTGTATCTCAAAGGCAATGATTTCGTGAATCGCGATTTCGGGAACCTCCACGATGTGGCTGGAGCCCGACTTTACGTACTGCACAGGTTGCTGGTAGGTGAGCAACTGCACCTTTAGAACGCTTTGGCCGGCGGGAAGACGAACCGTCACTCTCTGCGGGCCCACAGGAGTAATTTCCCGAACTGGCCCCCTCAGGAACATTGGATTCGTCAAATTCACCAGATGTACGGTGATAGACTGCGTCTGGCGGAACATTGTTACATCAATTATTCCCGGACCGCTTACCGTGATTGGATGGCCGCCCACAGGCGCTGCCGCATAAGCGTAAGAGTTCCGGAGTAACTGAAGATGGTCCGTGCTGAGTATCTCCCAGAACGTGCGGTCGAGGTC
>JAWXCM010000330.1:0-3097 GCA_034408745.1 Bryobacteraceae bacterium | reverse complement strand
TTCGCGGGAGTGCTGATCGGCGCGAATCTATCGTCGTGGATGCCGGCGCGGCCACTACGGCTGGCGATGTCGATCTGGCTCGTGTCGCTGGGCGGCCAGTTGTTCTGGCGCTCTTTCGCTTAGAGGCTCAGGCGTTAGGATCTGCACTGCGAAGCTCTATCGCGTGCCAAGTTCCGCCATCCCAGTAAAGCCCCCTTGGACCAAACGTGGGAACGAGCCAAGCTGCGGTAACGGGGTCGGGCAGGTCAGCTGGCTGGCTCGGGACTTGTTGAACTCCGCTGGAGAAATACGATTCCACTGGCCACGGCGTGCCATGTTGAGCCGCGATCACGAACGCATGGCGGGCATTCGCCCCAGACCGCCGAAGTTTTGAAAGCACGTCCATCCGCGCGTCACCCTTGAGGAAGCCGCTCAGCCAGCTTGGCACTCCGACTCCATCGTAGTCGACTGCCCCTCCCGCCCCGGGCATGTTCCGATGAACTATTCCACTGCCTTGTTTACAGTAGCGGGAGGCGCTCATGATTCCCTTCGCCTCAAATGCGTCAAACAACTCGGGATCCCTATATTGAAGGCGCGAGTCGACGCGCAAGATATCAATCTTTCGGCGCTCGAGTCGTTGCAGAAGCACTTCGATATCCTGCCGGAAAGTTTTGTTGCGACACTTCTCGCCGATCGTCACACTCCAATTGCCTTCGACCTGGACTGAAACGGGACCTCTAGCAGGACCGGTGTTCCACGTCTCGGTAAAAGCAGCATTAACGGCCCCGACAACCTCAATCGCAACCTGAGGTGAGTCGGGCGATCCGATGCGGAGATCGTACATTCCCGATTCGCTTCCATTATCGTGGACGCTTACGATTTCCCCCAGTTGCTTGCTCACAATTCGTTGGGCCCACTCCTCGCTGCTCATTCGAGCCATCATAGCCGGAGTGGTGAGATCGCCGAAGTAGTCGCCTTGATATCATCACAGAGGATGGCGTTATGAGACTAACGGCTGTATACATGAAAGTGCCCGAAGGCTATGTGGCGTTCGTTGAAGAGTTGCCTGGCGCGAACACCCAAGGGGAAACTTTGGAAGAGGCGCGTGCGAATCTGGAAGAAGCAGTCACAATGGTCTTGGCTGCAAATCGCGAGTTGTCCGAGCAATCGCTGGCGGGTGCAGATGTAATTCGGGAGAACCTGATTCTGCCTGCGGCGTGAAACGTACCGATCTCATCCGGCACCTCGAGCGTCATGGGTGCGAATTTCACCGCGACGGTAGCAATCACACTATTTTCGTGAATCGAACGAAACGGCGGTCGTCCGCGGTACCGCGACATCGTGAAGTTAACGACTTCCTGGCTCGCAAGATCTGCGATGATCTTCAGATTCCGCTGCCATAAGTTTCGAGTGTGAGCCGAAGCCCAAATTTTGGTAACTGAATCGAGCCACGTCCGTAATAGCATTCGTGAACTCCCTTCTGGCCGATCTGCGTTACTCCTTCCGACTTCTTCTCAATAGCCGCGGATTTACGCTGATCGCGATTCTGGCGCTGGCGTTGGGATTGGCGCGAATACTGCCATCTTTAGCGCCGTCGACGCCATCCTGATCCGGCCGCTGGCCTTCGCCGATCCCGACCGCCTGGTGATGGTTTGGGAAGAAAATTCCATCGCCGGGTTTCCACGGAACACTCCGGCTCCGGCCAATTACTTCGATTGGAAAAAGCAGAACCAGGTGTTCTCGGAGATGATGGCGTTTCGTGGCGGCAGCGCCAACCTGACGGGCGATGGCGCTCCAGAACTCGTCATCGGCAGGGCCGTTCTTCCCGGCTTCTTCCGCGTGCTGGGGGTTCCGGCGCTGGTGGGCCGGACGCTCACCGACGACGATGAGAAGGCCGGCGAAAATGTAGTCGTGATCAGCCACGGGCTCTGGAAGCGGCGCTATGGGGCCCCACCGTAACCTGGTGGGCCGCACGATTCAACTCGATGGCGAGAAGCACATGGTGGTGGGTGTGATGCCGCCATCGTTTGTCTTTCCGACGCGGGCGCGATGACATGTGGAGACCGGCGCGTATGGACGCGGCGACAATGGCCCGAAGAGGGTCGCACTTCATGCAGGTGGTGGGTCGTCTGAAGCCGGGCGTGTCCGCGGAACGGGCTCAGAGCGACATGTCGGCGATCGCGAAACGCCTGGAGCAGGACTACCCAGGGACGAATACAAAAGTGGGCGCGGAGGTGGTGCCGTTCCGCGAACAGGCGACTGGCGACTCCCGCATTGCGCTGCTGGTGCTGCTGGCGGGCGCCGCGTGCGTGCTGCTGATCGCGTGCGCAAACGTCGCCAATCTACTGCTTGCGCGCGGCGCGAGCCGACAGCGGGAGATGGCCCTGCGAGCGGCTCTCGGCGCCGGGCGGATGCGGCTGATCCGGCAGATGGTGACCGACAGCGTGCTGCTGTCGGTGGCGGGCGGACTCGCGGGCCTCCTCATCGCACGCTTCGGACTGCGGCTGCTCGAGAGCCTGGTGCCGGTGCGCATGGGAATTACGCTGTCGCTCGATGGACGCGTGCTGCTGTTCTCCGCCGCGGTGGCGTTGTTCACTGGGGTGTTCTTCGGTCTCGCGCCTGCGTTTGAAGCGAGCCGCCTCGACCTGAATGAAGCGCTGAAGCAAGGAGCACGCACAGGCGCGAACCGGCGCACGGGCATGCTACGCGACATCTTTGTGGTGGCCGAAGTGGCGCTGGCGCTGGTGCTGCTGGTGGGCGCCGGTCTGATGATCCAGACGCTCGTCAAGCTGCGGTCGATCAACCTCGGCTTCAAGCATGAGAACGCGCTGACATTGCGCACCGATCTTCCAAGGACCAAGTACCGCGAGGGGACGCGGCGGGTTCAGTTCTTTGACGCGGTGCTGGCCCGAGTGCGCTCGCTGCCGGGGGTGGAAGCCGCCTCCTACTCGTCGAACCTTCCGCTCACGGCGATCGGGAACACCAGCGGTATCCGCATCGAAGGACGTCCCGCACCCGCACCCGCACCCGGCACCGAGAGCGATGCGCTGTATCGGATCGGCACGAACGAGTACCTGAAGACGCTCGGCGTGAAGCTGCTGAAAGGCCGCTTCTTCAG
>JAWXCM010000329.1:0-8914 GCA_034408745.1 Bryobacteraceae bacterium | reverse complement strand
TGGAGAACTGGAACCAACTGGAGATGGACCTACGAGAACGAAAGCGGCGGAGAGCACCACAGGTTAAGATTCTTTAATCGCTAAGTTAGCGCTTATGGGTCCCCAGACCCGCCACGCTGCACTCGCGACTGCCTCCCAGTCAGGTTGGGCGACCGCTTAATGGATCACCGCGGGGGGACCCGCACGTCGGGCAAAGGTGTTTCCGGGGTGTGGGCAGGGAGCACAGGGTAGGTCACCCTTGGCTGATCGCCCGTGAGGATGCGCAGGAAGGCCACAATCTGGCCGGCTTCAGTGTCGGTGAGCAGTGCTCCGAGCTGCGCCGAGCCCATGATTCCCACTGCCTGGCGAAGGTCCCACACTTTCCCGGAGTGGAAGTACGGTGGAGTCAGTTCTATGTTGCGAAGCGAGGGTGACTTGAACGCGTACTCGTCAGTGGCGGTGCGGGTGACGTCGAAGCGGCCTTTGTCGTTGACCGGCAGCACCTCAGCGCCCGGCTTCTGGACGACGCCGAAGGGGTAATAACCCTGTCCTCCGAGGTTCACCCCGGCGTGACAGTTGGAGCAGCCCTTCTCCATGAAGGTCTCGAGCCCTTCCTTCTCAATGTCGGTCAGCACGGCTTTGCCTGCGAGGTAGGCGTCGAACTTCGAGTTCGGAGTGATCAGCGTCGCTTCGAACGACTCGATCGCGCGGGCCATGTTTTCGAAGGTGACGGCGTCCGACTCACCGGGGAACGATTTGCGGAAGCGGTTCGCGTAATCGGGAATACTCTTCAGCGTCTTCACCGTGCGGGCAGGATTACTGGCCATCTCCACGGCGGCCTGTACGGGTCCCATTGCCTGTTCGCGCAGGTCTTTGGCGCGGCCGTCCCAGAACTGCGCCATGTTGAAGACGGCGTTCAGGACGGTGGGGCTGTTTCGCGGACCTTTTTGCCAGCCGTGTCCGACAGCGGTTTCCAGCAGGTCGACGCCGCCGAGACCGAGGTTGTGGCACGTATTACAACTAATCAGCCAGCTGGAGGACAGGCGAGGATCAAAGAAGAGCATCTTGCCGAGCTCGACCTTGTCCGGGTTTGTCGGATTGGTCTTGAGCGCTGGCGCGCTGGCAGGCACCGGTTTGAAAAGCCTCTGAGCTTTCTTCAGAGTCGCGGCATCGTCGGCGAGAACGGCCGTCGATGCGAGCAGCAACGTGGCACAAAGTAGCTTCATGTCATCCCCCAAATTTCCGGCCTGGTATTCCTTACCAGCCCGGGTTACCCTTATCTAGTCGCCAACTCGCTGCGTAGCCGCGTTTGACGGGTTGGCCACGAACTTGCCTGAGGAGTATTTCGATGAACGGGCTCTTCACTCGCGGTTGTTTGCCGATTTGCCTTACCCTTGCAGCGACCGTGAGTTTCGCTCAGACAGACCAGCGGAACCGAGGCGGTGCGAAGGGAGACGAAATCGAGATACCACTCCCCATTTCCAGTCCCCGTGCACTACCGCCCGGGAGGCCAACGCCACTTTCGGCGAAAGAAAAGGCGACACTGGCCTTTCGTAATACATTTTATCCGAGAGCGGTGGCGAGCCGCGTGTTGATGACTGGTTTGGATGAGTTCCGCAACAGCCAGCCGGAATGGCCGGGTGGAGCTGAGGGCTTCGGCATGCGCCTCGGCAACCGCATGGGTTCACTGGCGGTTCGTCAGGGTATCCAGTTGGCGGGTGACACTGCGTTTCGCACGGAGCCGCGTTATGACTTGTGCGAGTGCTCTTCAGCGAAGGGACGCATGGCGCATTCGTGGAAGCGGGTGTTCGTTTCTTTGAAGGACGACGGCGGCGAAATGGTTTCCGTATCGCGGCTCGGCGGTGCGTTCATCACGCCGTGGATTTCCCATCAGTGGCTGCCGGACCGTGACAATACAACAGGGCGGAAGTTGACGTCAGCCGCAACGAACCTGGCATTTCGCGGACTCGGCAATATGCTGCGCGAACTCTGGCCCGATATCTCGAGGAAGACTCATATGCCTAAGTTCGGGATGAGTCGTACCCGCGGGTCTCGTTAAGACCGGGCGGCGGGATCGGATATGATCCGTCCATATGCAACTTCGACAAGTCGTGCTGGTGGCGGCTGCTCTGCTGGGCTCCAGCGCGTTTGCGGCGGAAGCGAAATGGGTCCCGCTGTTTGACGGCAAATCGCTGAAGGGCTGGCAGGTTTGCGACGGCAAAGCGACGTATCGTGCCGAAGGTGGCATGATCGTCGGACGCACTGTTGAGGGCTCGCCGAACAGCTTCCTTTGCACCACGCGCGAGTATGGCGATTTCGAACTCGAATACGAAGCCAAAACAGACCCGGCGCTGAACTCAGGTGTGCAGCTCCGCGCACATAAATACGAGACCGAGACGAAGACCAAAGTCTTCAACCAGGGCAAGCTGATCGACCGGACGTTCCCGGCCGGGCGGGTGCGCGGGTATCAGGTGGAAATTTCGAACGAAAAGGCCGCTGGTTCCGGCGGAATATTCGACGAAGCGCGGCGGGGCTGGCTCGACGATCTTTCGAAGAATGAGGCCGCGCGCAAGGCGTTTCGGGATAACCAGTGGAATAAGTTCCGGGTGGTGGCCAGCGGGGATTCGATCAAGGTTTGGGTGAATGGTCTTCCGGCTGCGGCTATTGTCGACTCACTGGATCTGTCGGGCTTTATCGGGCTGCAGGTGCACGCGGTGAAGAGCGAAAAGCCACTGGAAGTACGGTGGCGCAATATGCGGATTAAGGATATGGGGCGGCACGTCTGGAAGCCGCTGTGGGACGGCAAATCGCTGGCGGGCTGGACTCCGTCCGCTGGTGGGAAATGGTCGGTGCAGGACGGCTCGATTTACGGCACGAGTGTGGAAGGCGACGCGCGGATCGGGTTTCTTTCCAGCGATTTTGCTTTCGCCGACGGGACAGTGCGGGTGCGGTACCGGATCTCGAAGGGTAACAGCGGCTTCTTTGTTCGTACCGACACAGCCAGCGGGATGGCGGCTTATGAGGTGGAGATCGATGCTGAGAAACGGTCGGGCGGACTGTGGGAAACGCGCGGGCGCAACTGGGTCACCGGGCCAGAGGACAATGCCGCGCAAAAGCCGGCAGACGAGTGGAACGACTTAACCGCTTCCCTGCACGGGCGAAGGATCGTGTTCCATCTGAACGGTGTAAAGACGGTCGACTTGCCCAACGATGAAAAGGGCCGGACCGAGGGACACCTGGCTTTACAGGCGCACGGAGCTAAGCGCCCAACGGAGGTCTGGTTCCGGGATATCGCGATTTTGGTTCCGGCCACCGCCAAATAATTCGCTCCGGACGGCGGCGGCCGGAAAAAGTCGATAATCTCCCACTCCGCTGGGTTGCAGCGGCAGATCGGGATAACCACCAGGGGCGGCTTCGTTTCAGACCGCCCCGTTTGCTTTTTGATGTCGGCTGCTAACCTGTTGCTAGCTCAGTATTCGCACGGTGTAAATCAACCCGCCAAACAGGATCACTGAAGCGGCGGCGATTACAACGTAGCGAACGATGCGTTCCGTGCTGGAGCTTGCTTTTTGCTCATCACGTTTCATTGTGTCGTCGAGGCTGTCAAACATGGAGTACCTCCAAAGCGCGTCTAATCGACCCGATTGTAAATCCGTTTGTCAGAAATGGAAAGGTTTATTTTTGGAAGTCGTCGTCTGGATTACTGTCATGCAGTCCCATCCGCTCCAGTTTGCGATAGAGTGTCTTTCGCTCGATTCCGAGAATCTTGGCCGCGCGGCTTTTGTTTCCGCCGGCTGCGGAGAGCACTCTTTTGATTTGATCGGCTTCGGTATCGGCCAGAGTTTCTCCGGCTGAGTCCCTGGGCTGAACGGTCTGGAGCGCCGTACGGACCGATGTTTCGTCCACGCGTCCGCCGGGGAGGAGGATGCAGAGGCGCTCGATGAGATGTTGCATCTGCCGCACGTTGCCGGGCCAGCTGTAATCATTCAGGGCGCGTACGCCGGATTCCGTGACTTTGGCGCTGGTGTGAAAGCGGCGGTTGGCGCGGTCGACGAAGTGTTGCGCCAGCAGTGGGATGTCGCCGCGGCGGTCTCGCAGCGGGGGTACTTCAATGGTGAGCGTTCCGGCGACGCGGTACCAGAGGTCTTCGCGGAACTTGCCTTCGCTGACCAGCGTCTTCAGGTCGCGGTTGGTGGCGGCCACCACGCGGACGTCCACCTGACGGGAGCGTGGGGAGCCGACTGGTCGAATTTCCTTTTCCTGCAAAAAGCGCAGGAGTTTCAGCTGAAATGCAATGTCGATTTCGCCGATTTCATCCAGAAATACGGTGCCGTGGTTGGCCGCCTCAAGATAGCCGACGCGGTCGCGGTCCGCGCCTGTGTAAGCGCCGCGAAGGGCTCCGAAGAGCTCGCTTTCGATGAGGCTGGATGTGATGGCTCCACAGTCGACGGGAACGAAGACCCGGTCGACGCGAGTGCTGTACTTATGCAGCATGCGCGCGATCAGCTCTTTGCCGGTTCCGGTCTCGCCCTGGATCAGGACCGTTACATCCGTGGGGGCAATGCGCGAGATCAGCTTATAGATCTCGATCATCTGCGGGGAACTGGCGATCATCTCGGTGTCCGGGATGTCGTCGATTTCCACCGGCTCGTCGTCCTTGTCGGGAGGTCCGTTGAGAGCGGCTTCAGCTCGTTTGAGCGCGTCGAGCAGGCGGTCGAGTTCGAATGGCTTGGCCAGGTAGTCGAAGGCGCCGCCCTGGGTGGCGCGCATCACCGTTTCCATGCTGCCGCGCCCCGTCATGAGGATCACCACGCAGTCGGGATTGGCTGCCTTCGCGGCCCGCAGAACGTCGAGACCGGTGCGTTCGTCGAGGTAGATGTCGGAAACTACAATGTCATAGCGCTCGCGCTGAAGACTGGCCAGCGCGTCGCGGGTGGATGCGACGGCGTCGACAGAGTAATTTTCCAGTTCGAGAAAAGTAACAAGTGTATTTCGAACCGAGTTATCATCTTCCACCACAAGCAGACGAGCCAAAAGCGAACCTCAATTATTTGCGAAATTCAGACGGCGGGCACTCCGCCGGGTACCGCGATGCGACCCTCCGAACTGAGGGCAGCGGGCAACACCATCGTAAAACACGAACCCTTTCCCGGTGTACTTTGCACTTCCATGCGGCCCTGATGGTGAGCGACGATCTGCTGCACAAGCGACAGTCCAATTCCGGTGCCAGCCTCGCCTGAGGCCTCGGCCCGGCGGGTCCGATAGAATTTCCGGCCAATATTCTTCAGCTCTTTTTCATCCATGCCCATGCCCTGGTCTGTGACCAGAATACGCACTTCAGCGGCGGAGCCGCGTGTTTCCACAGTGACCGACGTGTCCGCCGGTGAGTATTTGACGGCGTTGGTCAACAAATTGTAGACCGCATATTCCATCAGCTCGCGGTCGCCGCGCATTGCCCAGGCCTCGGCGGGCGGGTTCAGGTCGATCTGGATATTCTTTCGCTCGGCCAGCACGCGAACGCGTCCCACGCAGGCCTCAAGGAGAGGAGCGAGTTCGAACGGGTCCGTCCGCAACTCCATCTGGCCGTCGGTAAGACGCTCAATATCGAGGAAAGTCTGAATCATCTTCGCCAGGCGTTTGGATTCGTTGTTGATCATCAGCGCCATCTGTTTCCGCTTGTCGTCAGTCAGGTTGTAGCGGCCCATCAGTTCACTGGAGCCCTGAATGGCGGTAAGAGGCGATCGCATTTCATGCGTGACGAAGTGAATGGCCTGCTGGTAGCGCTGCTTGTCCGACTCGGAGCGCTGCAGGGCCCGGCGCACCACGAAGTACTGCCATCCGGCGGCAGCTACGGCCGAGAGCCAGGCGGACCAGACCGTGGCCAGGTAGGACAGGATGACGCCCTGGCTGAAAGCCACGTGCGGGGTGATGTGCGCAATGACCAGTACTCCGGCCCCTGCGACGTAGGCTCGCCAACCCGGCAGGTAGACAAATACGAGCCCGTTGAGCGCAGTAAAGATGAAGCACGTGGCGACCACCATGGACAGCGAGGAGTTCACCAGAAACTCGCGGCCGACAATAGTCTCGAACGCCTGGGCGTGAATTTCGACGCCGCTCATCATTCGGCCCAGCGGCGTGACAAGGCGGTCTCGGGCGGCGGTCTGCGCGGTGACTCCGACGAAGACGGCTTTGCCCCGGAACTGGCCGGCGAGGCCGGGGGTCTTCAGCAGGTCGGCAATGGAGACCACGGGGACGCCGTCGCGGTAGCGGATAAACATGCTGCGCGAATCGGCGCGCGAATCGGTGCGGGGCGCGGGTACGAAGACGTCGCCCAGTTCGATGTCGGTCGGCGATTCTGTAATCGCGACACCGAGCTTGAGCCGCGCGGCTTCGAGCGCCATCGCCCAGCGCCGGTCGCGTCCACCGACCACTTCCAGCGGCAACACACGGCTCACCGGGTTGGGCGCGGCGTGTACGTGACCCACTGCTTTGGCGGCGGCGCGGAATGCGGGGATCGGTTCCTCCCAGACGGCGAGGTCGGGGATGACGTCGCTGGCCAGTACAAGGTTCGGGGTGTGGCTGAGCACGCTGGCGAGCCGTGCGTCCTCTTCCACGCCGGCGGGCTCGGAGAGCAGGATGTCTATGGACACTACGGCCGGACCGGCTCGATTGACTGCTTCGAGCGCGTTGGCGAGGGTGGAGCGGAGGTTGCGCATGCCCCCGGTGGTCAGCAGCGTTTTCTCATCGAAGGCCAGCACCACCGACTGCGGAGACCTTGCGGCAGGCGGCTGCGCGCGGGACATCCAGTCGTAAGCATCGCGGTCCATGAGCGAGGCAAGGCTCAGCCATCCGGCGGTAACCGCCACCAGAAAGGACGCGGCCAGAACTCCGAGATATCCGGGGGTCAACCGGCGTTGCGCGGGCCGCTTCATACGCAGTTACTTCGCAGCCATTGCCTTCTCGATGTCGGCGGCTTCACGGGGCAGGGCGTCGCTGAGCACTCTGCCGCCATCTTCGGTGACCAGCACCATGTCTTCGATGCGGATGCCGATGCCTTCGTCGGGGATGTAGATGCCGGGCTCCAGGGTGATGACCATGCCGGCGGCGAGCGGAATGGCGGGATCGTTGGCATCGTGCACCTCAAGGCCGACGTGGTGTCCGAGGCCATGGATGAAGTACTTGCCCAGCGGCTCGCCCTTGAGGTCCTTGCCATGGGTATTGATGTAGTCGGCGGCAATCTTGTGAAGGCCGACGGGGTTGCGGCTGTGTCCGAGCTGGATGCCCGGCTTGACGGCGGCGAGCGCGGCTTTCCATGCTCCCAGCACCACCTCATACAATTCGCGCTGCCGGGGAGTGAACTTGCCATTTACTGGAACCGTGCGCGTGATGTCGGTCGCATACATGCTGCATTCGGACCCGACGTCCATCAGCAGGAGTTCGCCTGTGTCCATCTGGCGCTTGTTGCGGAAGTAGTGCAGGACGGCGCCATTGGGGCCCGAGCCGACGATGGGCGAGTAGGCGTGGCGCTCACAGCCGCGGCTGAAGTACACGGCGGTCATCAGGGATGCCACCTCGTATTCCTGCTTACCGGCGCGGATGGCTTTCCAGGCAGCTCGGTGTGCCTCAATGTCCACATCGGTGGTGAACTGGATCATCGCGATTTCAGCAGGAGACTTCATGGCCCGCAGGCGGGCGATGTTCTGGTCGATGGGCTTCGTCTGGCGCATCGGTACCAGCTTCTGCAGCTTGTCGGCAGTCTGCTGCAGGGTCATGACGCTCTTGCCCTCGGCGAGCCATTCAGGGAGCTTGACTTCGAACGATTCGGTGGGGACGACGGTTTCAAAGCCGGTCACTGCGGTAACGTTGTTGTCACCTGGCGCGGCCTTGGGTCCGGTCCAGCGCTCCTGTATGGGATCACGGCGGGGGATGAGGAAGATGTCGATTTTGGGCGTCATGACGAGCACGGCGCCCGGCTGATTCCAGCCTGTCAGGTAATAGAAGTTCGGTTCCTGGAAGAAGCCGTCGCGCGCGTCGCCGCCGGAGTTCTCGCTGTTTCCGAAGAGGATGGCGACGCTGTCTCCCATGGTTTTGCGGAGTGCATCGCGGCGTGTTTTGTATTCGGACAACTCAATGTGCGGCGCGGCGAGCAGGGGGAAACACACTGCGGCTGCGGTCAGGAGTCGCGAGAACAGGCCCATATCCGAAGTATACGGAGGATTGCTCAGGGTTTGTGCTTCAGCGCCTCCGCGATGGCTTTTTCGGCGAGCGGGACGATGGCTGCGTAGCCGAGGTCGTTGGGGTGCAGACCGTCGTAGGTAAGCTCCTGTTTGAGGACGCCTTTGTCGTCGACGAGGGCCGGGAAGTAGTCGAGATACGTGTGCTTGTGTTTGGCGGCGTAGGCCTTCATCCACTCGTTCAGCGCCTTGATTCTCTCCATGGGGCGGCGGGGGGTCTGGGGTCGGATGTAGTCGCTGACGGGCATGACGGAGGAGAAGATGACGCGGATGCCGTTGGCGCGTGCGAGCTCAGCCATGGACTGCAGGTTGCCCTCAATTTCTTCCAGCGTCATGGGGCCGGTGTTGCCGGCTATGTCGTTGGTTCCTGCGAGAATGACGACGGCTTTGGGCTTGTGGGCGAGGACGTCGGGCCGGAAACGGATGAGCATCTGCGGGGTGGTTTGGCCGCTGATCCCGCGGTTGATCCAGGGCTTGCCGGGGAAGAATTTGCCGTAACGGCGCCCCCAGGCGTCGGTTATGGAATCGCCCATGAAGACGACGCGCTCTTCATTCTTTTCGGGGGCTTTGATGGTGGCGTTGTCGTTGCGGTAGCGGGCGAGGTTCGCCCAGTCCTGGAGCGTCTTCTGGGCTCGGGCGAGCTCGGCCTCCGGAGTGGGTTTGGCAGGGGCGGGGGCCGGGGTCTGGGCGAGGCTCAGGGA
>JAWXCM010000328.1:0-6913 GCA_034408745.1 Bryobacteraceae bacterium | reverse complement strand
TCCAGTCGGCTGCCGCCGCGGATCCGGCCTTCCAGGGCTGGTACGACACCAACGTTTACGGTCAGCGTCAGGCGGGCTATGCCACGGTGACGGTGGCTCTGCCGCTCGGGGATATCACCTCCGATCAGCTTCGTTCTCTGGCCGATATTGCACGGAAATATACGCGGGAAACGCTGCGCACCACGGTCGAGCAGAACATCGTGCTCCGTTGGGTGAGCGAAGCGGATCTGCCGGCGGTCTATGCGGAACTAAAGGCTGTGGGGCTCGGACTGCCGGGCGCGAGCACGATCACCGATATCGTGTCATGCCCTGGTACCGACACCTGCAAGCTGGGGATTTCGGCGTCGCGCGGACTGGCTGGTGAGCTTCGCACACGCCTTGCGGAGAAGTGGTTCGAGCTGGATGAGGCCATTCGCGGACTGCATATTAAGGTCAGCGGCTGCTTCAATTCCTGCGGACAGCATCATATTTCCGACCTCGGATTTTACGGTATGAGCCGCGTAAAGAATGGCTACGCGGTGCCGCATTTCCAGGTGGTGCTGGGTGGGCAGTGGACGGCGAACGCAGGCTCGTACGGGCTGGCGATTGGCGCGGTGCCGTCGAAGCGGATCCCGGAAGTGGTGGATCGGATGACGAACCGCTTCGTTGCCGAGCGCGATGGCGACGAGACGTTCCAGTCGTTCATTAAGCGCATCGGTAAGGCGGAGTGCAAGAAGATGATCGACGATCTGACCGTGGTTCCGCCGCACGATGTCGATGGTTCCTTTTATCAGGACTGGGGCGATGCGCGTGAATTTACGGTCGGCGATCTGGGTGAGGGCGAGTGCGCGGGTGAGGTTGTGTCGCCGGCGGAGTTCGCGCTGACAGCTTGTGAGCGCGAGGTTTTTGAAGCGCAGCTGAAGCTGGACGGCGGCGATTCGCAGACGGCCGCGAACATGGCGTACGACTCGATGACCCATGGCGCGCTGGCGCTGGTCCGGTATCGGGAGCCGGCTTTCACCGGCGAGGGCGACGCGCTGGTGTCCCGGTTCCGCGAGCTGTTCTTCGACACGCAGATCTTCTTCGATCCGTTCGCTGGCGGCAAGTTCGCTCAGTATTTTTTCAGTGCGCATGAAAAAGCCGGCCAGCCGTATGATGCCGAACGGGCGCATTATCTGATCGAGGAAGCGCAGTTGTTCATTGAAGCGTGCCATTCCTGCTATGCGAAGCTGCTGGCCGAAACCCGTCCGGCACTGGTGAAGGTGTAAGCCGATGGATCACATCAACGTTAAGATTTTCGCTACAGAGGGTTCCGTGGTGAACTGGCCCGAGTTGATTCCGGTGTTTCACCGCTGGATTCGCGACAACGAAGTGCCGGGCACTCCGATTGACGTGGCGGATTACGCGCATGTGCCGAACGGGCCGGGCATTTTGCTGATCGCGCATGAGGCGATGTTTAGTGTGGATAATCGCGCGGGACGGCTCGGGTTCCTGTACAACCGGCGCACACCCGCTGAGGGCGATGTCACCGCGAAGGTTCGCGATGCGTATGACACGGCGGTGTCTGTGGCAAAAAAGCTGGAAGCGGAGATTCGGGGCGTGAAGTTCGAGCCGTCTCGGTTTGAAATCTTCGTTAATGACCGCGCATTAGCCCCCAATAACGAGGAAACGGACCGTGTGGTCCGTCCCGCTGTGGAAGCGTTGTGTGCCGGGCGCGTTGCGGGCGTGGTTCAGATCGTTGCGGAGTCGGCTGATCCACGCACGCTGTATCGTTTGCAGGTTAAGCCAGCAGCGTAGCCGTTCCCAGCCGGCCCTGGTACTTTTCCATTCTGGTACGCAGTTCGAGCCGTGCCCGCAGGAGGCGCGACTTTGCTGCCGCAACCGAGATGCCCAGACGGTCGGCTACATCCTGCATGGGCAGCTCTTCCACATCTCTCAACACAAACACATTGCGTAAAAGGGGCGGAATTCGACGAATTTCGCTCTGCAACACGTCGGCGATCTCGGACTTTCCAACGGCCTGCTCAGGGGACTCCGTGGTGGACGGCAGGTCGAATGCGCGCGAGTCTTCCGTCGCCGTGTCCTCTATATAAAGAAGCCGGGAACGGCGGGTCTGGCGGAGTCGCATCAGGCACTGGTTCACCACAATACGCGTGAGCCATGTGGAGAACTTCGCGTCGCACTGAAACTGGCCGATGTGCTCGAAGGCTTTCCACGAGGCGTTCTGGACTTCATCTTCTGCATCCGAGCGGTCATGCAGGATGGAGTATGCCAGCTTCTGACAGGTGTTGTAGTGACGCTCAATCAGCACGGCGAAGGCTTGGTTGTCGCCGTTTTGCGAGAGCGTAACCAGAGTCTCATCGCTTGAAAGTTTATAGTCGAGTTCGTTCTGGTTTTGCATCTGCATCTCCCTTTGGGTTGTCCAATATCACGGCACCCATGGAAGAAGATACCAGTCAGCACACCCCGGTAACACATGACACTGAAAGTCATTTCAGTGTCACAGAAAATGCGGCGCACGAGTTAAGTCATAATGAAGATACTTTGGGTCACGCCGAAAACAGCGAGTCTACGATAAAGAGAGTTCTCTCCTCCTACGAGATTGGACAGAAGATCCGGCAGCTCCGTCTGCGCAAGAAGATAGCGCTCGTCGACCTTGGAAAGCACACGGGCTTGTCTGCCTCGATGCTGTCGCAACTGGAGAACGGGAAACTGGTTCCGACGCTGGCGACGCTGGCTCGTATTGCCATGGTGTTCGATGTCAGCCTGGATCATTTCTTCGCGGACCGGCGCCGTCGCAGACCGTTTCTGGTGGTTCGCGCGTCCGAGCGGATGAAATTTCCAGACCGTCCACAGGCTCCGAAGCCCGATTACTTCTTCGAATGCCTGGCGTTTTCGTCACAGGAGAAGAGCCTGCAGGCTTACATGGCGGAGTTCCCGAAGCGAGGGAGTGACGAGGTGACGGAGCACTACCACGATGGCGCGGAGTTCATTCACGTGCTTGAGGGCACGCTGGTGATCCATTACCAGAATGAAGACCATGTGCTGGGTGTGGGGGACAGCGTTTATTTCGATTCCGCCGAGCCGCACTCCTATCGCGGGTCCGGACGGACGTCGGCGCGGGCGCTGGTTGTAACTACACCACCGCGGCTTTAATCAAGGTGAACGATCTGCTCGCCGGGTTTCGGCTCGGCTGGCTTCTGTAGGTCTCCGGAGAGCTTAACTTCTTTGCCGACACGGTCGCACGGCTTCGATCCGAATGTCTGAGCCCAGGCCCGCGTGAATTCCGCGCCGAGAAAAAAGATCTGCGCCGAGTAATAAACCCAGATCAGAAACACTACAAGGGACCCCGCGGCTCCATACACGGAGCTATAACTGGTCCGGCCAAGGTACATGCCAATAAGGATGCGGCCGAGGCTGAACAGAGCCGCCGTGAATGCCGCGCCAGGCAGAACGTCGCTCCATTCCAGATATAAATCGGGGAGCCATTTGTAGATTAAGGCGAAAAGCGCCGCAATTACGAAATAAGAGATCAGAAAATCGGCCCACTGCAGCATTGCGGCCATCGACGCGGGCAGCCAGACGTGGTATTGCGAACTGAGTCCCGCCAGAGCCGCGTTCACAGCGAGGGAAACCAGCAGCAGAAATCCGATGCCGAGGACAGCGGCGAATGCGAAGCTTTTCTCCTGCACGATGGACAACACGCTGTGAATGCCGGTGGTTTCGCGCCTCGGGACGCACCAGATCACGTTGAGCGCGTCGCGGAGTTCGGACACCGCCGACGTCGCGCCCAGCGCGAGTGCGACGGCGCCGAGGATTGACGCAATGACTCCGGCGCCGGGCTGCTGCGTCGACCGGAGGAGATTCTGTACAGTCTCGGCGCCGGCCCTGCCGATCAGATCCTGAATCTGCCAGACGAGTTGCCCCTCAGCGGCTTCGCGGCCAAATACGGCTCCGGCGACAGCCACCACGACGATGAGCAGGGGCGCCAGCGAGAGCAGAGTGTAGAACGCAACAGCGGCGCCGAGGCGCGGCACGTTGTGGTCATTCCAGCAGGTGAATATTTCCGAGCCGAGCCGAAGAACGTCCTTGCGGTTGATTCCGGCGAGTCGGCGCCAGTGTGTTTTCCAGTCGGGCCGGGAATGCAGTCCAGTCGTTTCGATCGTCTGCATAGAGCTGTGTCGGAGTGGAGGACGCTGGGACGCGGACGAAGTTACACCGTCAGCGACGGAGCGCTCCGAAACATTTGAGAACGTTACGAGTCTCACTGATGCGGGCAGGTACCAGCAACGTACGCCCGCGCGGTTGATTGACTCGATCCATTTCACCACGGAGTACTGTGTTTTCAGCGGGAAGTAGTGTGTTGGCGGAGCAGTCTCTGTTTGGCAGCTTTTTCCTTGGCGGTTTCGAGTGCTCAACGCACAGCAGGGCCGATGGGTCACGCCTGGACTTAATTGCGTCGACGGGTCACGACCGTTGCGCTGAAGCCGATTATCGCCTGTTGCAAAGCGTGGGCATGGAGGCCTGTCGCGACGGGCTGCGCTGGCACCTGATTGGACGTACGCCGGGGCGCTTCGACTTCTCTTCCGCGATGTCGCAGATTCGCGCGTCGCGCCGTACTGGCATGCAGGTGATCTGGGATGTACTGCATTACGGGTGGCCGGGGTGGGTGGACGTGTTCGACGCCGATTTCCCCACTCAGTTCGGACGGTTTGCGCGGGCCGCGGCGAGGGTAATTGCCTCTGAAACTCCGGGGCCATATTGGTTTTGCGTGGTCAATGAGCCGTCGTTCCTGTGCTGGGCGGGCGCTCAGGAAGGTTTGTTTCCTCCATTCGTCAAAGGGCGCGGCGATGACCTTAAGAAGCAGTTGATCCGGGCCACTGTCGAGGGGATCGAAGCGATTCGCGACGTGGTGCCCGGCGCCCGGTTTATGCAGGTGGATCCACTGATTCACATCGTGCCTGACTTCGGGGCGCCAGATCGCCTGCGGGACGAAGCAGCGGGTTATCGAGAGGCGCAGTTTCAGTGCACGGACATTCTGGTTGGCAGACGGTTTCCCGAGATCGGCGGTAATCCGAAGTATTTGGACGTAATTGGATGCAATTATTACGTCCACAACCAGTGGGTCTACAAAGGCGGCTTCATGGATCGCACCGACCCTCGCTACAGGCCGCTGTGGCGGATGCTGCAGGAAGTCTGGGAGCGATATGAACGCCCGCTGGTAATCGCGGAAACGGGAATTGAAGATGAGCGGCGGCCGGAGTGGCTGACATACATAGGCAATGAGGTGGAAATAGCGCTGCGGACAGGGATCCCGGTGGAAGGTGTCTGCCTTTATCCGGTGGTGAACCATCCTGGCTGGGACGACGACCGCCACTGT
This sequence comes from Bryobacteraceae bacterium, assembly GCA_034408745.1. GTDB lineage: Bacteria > Acidobacteriota > Terriglobia > Bryobacterales > Bryobacteraceae > JAWXCM01. Next base: position 1,554 of record JAWXCM010000328.1, on the reverse strand, counting down.
CACAACGGACTCTGGGACTACTGTGACGCCGACGGGCATCGCGAGATCCATAGTCCAATGGCATCCGAACTTCGGATACAGCAAAACCGATTTCGCAATGTAAGGGGCTTTTCCGGGCGCAACCGGGAAAGTGTCCAGGTTTATGCATGAGTGAGCACGGAACTGAGGAATAAAATGATCCAAAATACTGCCATTTCGTCCTTCCCGCAAGACGTCGTTTGTCTTTCACATCTGCGCTGGGGCTTCGTCTACCAGCGGCCGCAGCATCTCCTCAGTCGTTTCGCACGAAATCACCGCGTGTTCTTTGTGGAAGAACCCGTTCCTGCCGGGGATGGCACGCCGAGAATGTCGCACAACGTATGTCCGGACACCGGCGTGAACATCATCGTTCCGCAAATTCCGGACGGACTTAGTGCCGCCACGCGCGAGACGATTCAGAAGCTGCTGCTCAATAATTTTCTCTCCGTGCACGAAGTCGGGCCCTATGTGCTCTGGTACTACACCCCGATGGCTCAGGCTTTCGCAGGGCATCTGAAGCCCGCGATCACGGTGTTCGACTGCATGGACGAGCTTTCGGCATTCCGGGGCGCGCCCCAGGAAATGAAGGATCGCGAGGCCGAGTTGCTCCGACGTGCGGACCTCGTGTTTACCGGCGGGCAGAGCCTGTATGAAGCCAAAGTGGGCCGTCATCAGGACCTGCATGCATTCCCAAGCAGCATCGACTACTCGCATTTCGCGCAGGCTCGCACGTTAATGCACGGGCCGGACGATCAGGCATCGATTCCGCATCCACGTGTGGGCTTTGCGGGCGTGATCGACGAGCGCATGGATGCGGATCTGTTGCGACGTGTGGCTGAACTGCGTCCCAACGTGCATTTCGTAATGATCGGACCGGTGGTGAAGATCGATCCTGCGTCGCTGCCGCAGCTTCCCAACGTGCATTATCTGGGCGGAAAATCCTATAAGGAACTTCCTTCGTACATTGCCGGATGGATGCGGCGATGATGCCGTTCGCGCACAACGAATCCACCCGGTACATCAGCCCCACCAAGACCCCCGAATATCTGGCGGCCGGCAAGCCGGTGGTTTCGACGTCGATTACCGATGTGGTTCGCCCGTATGGCACTCAGAGGCTGGTTCGGATTGCCGATTCGCCGGAAGCGTTCGCGCTCGAAATCGACAACGCGATGGCTGTGGATGCGAACGATCCGGCATGGGCGGAGCGCCGCGATCTGTTCCTCGCGACCAATTCGTGGGACATTACGTTCCGGCGTATGCGCGAGCTGATGGAGAACCGGGTCTTCGCAAAAGCAATCAACCGCATGCCGGCCGGCGGCAGCACCGTTCGTCCGCTCGAGACGGCTGCGCTGGGCGACTAATCCTGCACTTTTGGAAGGAACAACTATGTACGACTTTCTGGTGGTGGGCGCGGGGTTTGCCGGCAGCGTCATCGCTGAGCGACTCGCGCGCAAATTCAACAAACGCGTTCTGATCTGCGACCGCTGCAACCATATCGGCGGCAACGCATACGATCATTACAACGACGACGGCATT
>JAWXCM010000327.1:0-6095 GCA_034408745.1 Bryobacteraceae bacterium | reverse complement strand
CGATTTTATCGCAATTGTGCAATCTCGATAAACTACCAGCCCTTGGCCTGCCGCCTGGGCTGCAAATTGAGGATCGGTCAGGGGCTGTGAGATATGCGGTTTAGCGGGGCGGCCGGGGTGTTAGGTTCGAATCGATCCAGGCGGCGAGGTCGGCTTCGTCAATCTCGCCGGCCGCCAGTGCCAGAATTTTTGCCGCGGCTTCCGCTTGCGGCACTGTGAGCGTGTAGCCATTCATGGCCAGAAAGGCACCGGCGGAGGCGAAGGCCACGCGTTTGTTGCCGTCGATAAACGGGTGGTTCTTAGCGAGGCCGAATGCGTATGACGCTGCCAGGTCTGCCAGTGTCGGCGAGCCATAAGCTGCCAGGTTTTGCGGTCGGGCGAGCGCCGATTCCAGCAGTTCCGAGCTGCGAACTCCCGCCATCCCCCCGTGCTGAGCTAACTGGTCCAGGTGGAAGGCGCGTACCATGTCCTCGCGCAACCATCCGATCACTTAGCCAGCTCTCTTAGTGCGTCCCGATATTTGGTGCTGAACTCCCGGTAAGCCTCCATAGCCAAAGCGAAATCAGGATCATACGGTGTGAGCTGAATTCCATCGGGCGTCTCGATGAGCGACAGAGTTGCGTCTTCTTCGATGCGAAGTCGGTCAAGTACCGACTTGGGAAGAATGACTCCCAGTGAGCTGCCTATCTTTCGAACCTTCAGTTCCATGGACTCATTATAACCAAAGTTATAATTAGCCTGGGGTGACGGCTGCGCGGACGGCGGTCAGGCGAGCCCACAACGCGCCCAGTTTGTCGAGCCGAAGGGCGTTGGCTCCGTCGGACAAGGCGCGGGAGGGTTCTTCGTGGACTTCGACGAAGATGCCATCGACGGCTCCGGTCGCCACGGCGGCGCTGGCCAGTGCCTCGATGAACTCGGGCTGACCACCTGAGGCAGTGCCCGCAGCGCCCGGAAGCTGCACACTGTGGGTGGCGTCGAACACCACCGGCACTCCGATCTGCTTCATCTGCACCAGACCGCGCATGTCGACCACGAGGTTGTTGTAGCCGAAGGAAGAGCCTCGCTCGGTCAAAGTCACATCGCTGTTGCCGGTGGAGCGCACCTTGTCGACAGCGTGCCGCATGTCCCCCGGCGCTACGAACTGCCCTTTTTTAATGTTGACGGTTCGCCCAGTACGTCCCGCGGCAATCAGCAGGTCGGTCTGCCGGCACAGGAATGCCGGGATCTGCAGCACGTCCACCGATTCGGCTGCGCGTTCGGCCTGCCACGTTTCGTGGATGTCGGTGAGAACGCGGTAGCCCTCCGCCCTCAGACCAGCGAGAATCCGCAGACCTTCGTCGAGGCCGGGGCCTCGGTACGACGACACGGAACTGCGGTTGGCCTTATCGAATGACGCCTTGAACGTGAAGTCCGGGCCGACGATTTTGCGGATCTCGCCAGCGAGGAAATGCACGTGGGCTTCACTCTCAATGACGCAAGGCCCGGCGATCAGGAACAGGTCAGCCGGCATGCAGGTACGCCTGCTCCTCCGCGGGACTCGGGTCGGCCATGTGAAGCAGAGGACGAAGCCGGTGCCCACGTTGCTCGAGTGCAGCCGCGATGAAGGATGAAAAGAGCGGGTGCGGTTCTAATGGCTTCGATTTGAATTCCGGGTGGAACTGGCAGCCGAGGTACCAGGGGTGGCCAGGGAGTTCGCAGATCTCTACGTACATGCCGTCGGGAGTCTGGCCGGTGAGGCGGAGGCCCTTGTCGGTGAGCACCTTCTCGTAATCGCGGTTGAATTCGAACCTGTGGCGGTGACGCTCGCTAATCTGCGGCACTCCGTAGGCGCGTTGGGCGAGGCTTCCGTCGGCCAGCTTGCAGATATAGGCTCCGAGGCGCATGGTTCCGCCCAGTTCGTCGACACCCTTCAGCTCGCGGAGCTTGTAGATGACTCGGTCGGGCGTCGCGTTGTCGAACTCAGTGGAGTTTGCTTTGGCGAGACCGCAGACGTTGCGCGCGTACTCGATGACCATGGTCTGCATCCCGAGGCAGATGCCGAAATAGGGGACTTTCTGCTCGCGGGCGAAGCGGATGGCGTGAATCATGCCCTCGATTCCGCGTTTGCCGAAGCCGCCAGGTACGAGAATTGCGTCGTAGTGGCTGAGTTTCTCGATGCAGCCGGGCCATTCGAGGTCCTGCGCTTCAATCCAGCTGATCTTCACCTTGACGTCGTTGGCGAGGCCGCCATGGAGGAGCGCTTCCTTGAGGCTTTTGTAGGAATCCTCGTACTCCACGTACTTGCCGACAAGCCCGATTTCGACTTCGGCGGTGGGGTTGTAGAGGCGTTTCACCATGTCGCCCCATGCCGCTGTGTCGCGTGGGCCGGCCTGGAGTTTCAAGGTGCGGAGGATGAACTCGTCGACGCCCTGTGCCGCGAAAACCAGTGGTACTTCATACACCGAAGGCACGTCCTTGGCGGTAATGACGGCTTCCTTGTCGACGTCGCAGAACAGCGCGATCTTCTCTTTGACTTCATCGGACAGGTCGCGTTCGGTGCGGCAAAGCAGGACATCGGGCTGGATGCCTAGTTCGCGCAGTTCGCGGACGCTGTGCTGGGTTGGCTTCGTTTTGAGTTCCTGTGCGGCGGCGATCCAGGGAACCAGCGTCACGTGCACGAAGATGGCGTTTTCGCGTCCCACTTCGTGTCGCAACTGACGGATGGCTTCGACAAACGGAAGCGATTCGATGTCGCCGATCGTGCCGCCGATTTCCACGATCACCACGTCGACGTCTGTGCTGACTTTGCGGACAGCGGCTTTGATTTCATTGGTGACGTGCGGGATCACCTGCACCGTTTTGCCGAGGTAGTCGCCGCGCCGCTCGCGGGCGATGATCGTCTCGTAGATCCGGCCGGAGGTCACGTTATTGGCCTGGGTCAGCGCGGCGTGGGTAAACCGTTCGTAATGCCCGAGGTCGAGATCCGTCTCGGCGCCGTCGTCGGTCACGAAGACTTCCCCGTGCTGGAAAGGGCTCATTGTGCCGGGATCGACATTCAGATACGGATCAAACTTCTGCAGGGTGACCTTCAACCCCCGGCCTTCCAGGAGGAGGCCAATCGATGCGGCGGCTATACCCTTTCCAAGGGAGGAGACCACGCCGCCGGTAACGAAGATGAATTTAGCCATTTTTGAGGAGCAGGGAAGCGTCAAACAACTTCGAGACCCGCTCGAGATCTTCGGGGGTATCGACACCGAGCGAATCGTATTCCGTTTCGACCACTCGAATAGAGTGGCCGTTTTCGAGAGCACGTAACTGTTCCAGCCGTTCGGCCTGCTCCAGTGGGCCGACGGGAAGGTCGGAGTAGGACAGGAGCAGGTCCCGGCGATAGACGTACAGACCGATGTGCTTATATCGCGTCAAATACGGAGCCGGGCCGGGTTCGCGAACGTAGGGGATGGGCAGGCGGGAGAAGTAGATGGCTCGGCCAGAAAGATCGGTTACCACTTTCACGACGTTGGGGTTGGCGATGTCAGCAGGATTTTCGATGCGCTTCATCAGGGTCGCCATGGAGGACTGGGGCTCGCCGAGAAGGGCGAGGATGGCGGCGTCAACGGCATCGGGGTCGATGAGGGGTTCGTCGCCCTGGATATTGACGACGATTTCGGCATCCGATGCGGATGCAACTTCCGCGGCGCGGTCCGTACCAGAGGGGTGGTCGGGACGCGTCATTCTAACTGGAGCGCCGAAGGAACGGGCGGCGGACGCGATGCGTTCGTCGTCAGTTGCCACCACCAAACCCGAGGTCAGGTACCGAGACTTGGAAGCACGTTCGAACACGTGCTGGATCATCGGTTTACCGGCTATTCTGGCGAGGGCTTTTCCTGGGAATCGGCTAGAGGCAAACCGGGCGGGTATCACGCCCAGAATTCGCGTAGGCACGTACAAGGTTAGCATGAGCGCTTCGATTGTTATACTCAGATCACCTGGGCAGCGACGGCCCGGCCAGAGAATGAATTCGCCGCACGCACTACAGGAGCGAGCGTCGTGAAGACCGCAACCCGCATTTCCCTCGTTATCCTCCTTCTGGCGGTTTGCCTCCAGATTTTCGGCCAGAATAAGGGCCGGGCAGCCGAGAACAGACCGATCCCGGAAAAGCAGCCAGACGTCAACATTGTTCCCCGGGTAAAGCCGGTACCGAAGTCACCTGAAGTGGAGGCAGCGGAGCGGGAGCCGTCGATCCGCGTGGAGACGCAGCTTGTTCTGATCAACGTGACGGTTACAGATCCGATGAACCGGTTTGTCACGGGCCTCGACAAAGAACACTTCCAGCTTTTTGAGGACAAGGCTAAGCAGGAGATCACGCAATTCTCGAGCGAGGATGCTCCGCTGTCGGTTGGTCTGGTGTTCGACTGTTCGGGCAGTATGGGGAGCAAACTGGCGAAGTCGCGGCAGGCTGCCTCTCAGTTGTTTAAGACGGCGAACCCGGAGGACGAATTCTTCCTGATTCAATTCCACGACCGTCCGGAACTGGTGGTTCCGTTCACCACCAACACAGAGGAAATTCAGAACCGTCTCACCTTCACTCAGGCGAAGGGACGTACGGCATTGCTCGACGCTGTGAAGCTGGCCATGAACGAGATGCGGAAAGCCCGCAATCCCCGGAAGGCCATCATTATCCTGTCTGACGGTGGCGATAATTCGAGCCGCTATACGGAAAGTGAAGTCAAGAACGCGGTTCGCGAGGCCGATGTGCAGGTCTACGCGATTGGAATCTTCGAAGGCATGGGCGGGCGGGGTCGCACGGCGGAAGAGATGGCTGGTCCGGGCTTGCTGAACGAGATGGCGGAATCGACCGGCGGGCGCCACTTCCCGGTGGAGAACGTTAACGAATTACCGGACATTGCGGCAAAAATCGGCATCGAACTCCGCAATCAGTACGTCCTTGGGTATACACCGGCAAGTACTGTACGGGACGGGAAGTACCGCAAGGTGCTGGTGAAGCTGAAGCAACCTCGCGGACTTCCGCCACTCAAGGCCTTTTTCCGGCTCGGCTATTATGCACCCTCTCACTAGGCTCCTTATCCCTCTTATCGCGGTTGCCGCGTCAGTAGCGCTCGTCGCTCAGGATCAGGAGACTACGTTCCGAGCGGACACACGTCGCGTGCTGCTGCACCTCACGGTCAATGACAGCAAGGGCCGGCTGGTGACGAATCTTCCGCAATCGGCCTTCAAGGTATTTGAGAACAAGGTGGACCAGCCGATCCGGACGTTCCTTCGCGAGGATGTTCCGGTCTCACTCGGCCTGGTGATAGACAACAGTGGGTCTATGCGCGACAAGCGCAAGCGCGTGGAAGCGGCTGCGCTGGCGGCTGTCAAGGCGTCGAACCCACGTGACGAAGTGGTGGTGGTGAACTTCAACGACGAGGCGTATGACGATTCGAACGGCTTCACGTCCGATGTTCGGCGGCTTGACGAGGCCATGACGAAGATTGATTCGCGCGGTGGCACGGCGATGCGCGATGCCCTCAATATGACGCTGGAGTTCGTGAAGAAGAAGAGCAAGCACGCCAAGCGGGTGATCCTGGTGATCACAGATGGCAACGACACGGCGAGTACGCAAATCACGCTGGAATCTCTGGTGCAGAAGACTCACGATTCTGAAGTGGTGATGTACTTCATCGGTCTGCTGAACGAGGAAGACAAGGGCGAGGCTCGCAAGGCAAAACGGGCGATGGAAGCGCTGGCGAAGGCATCGGGCGGGTCAGCCGTGTTCCCGGAAACGGTGGAGGCGGTGGAATCGGTGGCGCTGGCGATTGCGCAGGAGATTCGCAGCCAGTACATCATTACGTACTCACCCATCAATCCGACTCTGGATGGCTCGTTCCGTCAGATTCATGTGACTGCGAACGGTCCCAGCCGGCCCTCGGTTCGGACGCGCAGTGGCTATTACGCGACGGCAGACCCCGGCAGGCGCGATGCGCAGAAAGCCACGCCGGCGCAGCCCAGCACGTTCCGCCCCTGATGTTCCGGTTCCTGTGGAAGGCAACTCGCGGCTATCGGCTGACGCCCTGGCGGAGCCCTTACCTCCGCTGGCGCATCGAGACATACTCGGG
>JAWXCM010000326.1:0-9096 GCA_034408745.1 Bryobacteraceae bacterium | reverse complement strand
TGACGCAGGTGGAGAGAAAGCGTGTCACTAGGCCGTTTTCAAAACCGCAACGCTTTGATAACAAGCTACTTGCGCGATGGTGGTGTAGAAGATGAGTCAAAGCCAAAATCGGCTACCCGACCGTGCGCGAGGACATCGAGGTCATCCGGGCCATCCGAACCGCCGCCGGCCCCGACATGGCCATCATGGTCGACTACAACCAGTCCCTCACCCCCGGCGAAGCCGTCGAGCGCTGCCGCCAACTCGACAACGAGGGACTCACGTGGATTGAAGAGCCCCTAGCCTCGCACGACTTCGCCGGATGCGCCCACGTCGCCCGCGAAACGGCCACGCCCATCCAGGCCGGGGAAAACTGGTGGGGACCGCTCGACCTGAGGCATGCCATTGAAGCGCGCTCCACGGATCTGGTGATGCTGGATGTGATGAAAATTGGAGGGGTAACAGGCTGGATGAGGGCGGCGGCCCTCGCGGGAACACAAGGACTACGAGTATCCAGCCACCTCTGGCCGGAGATCAGCCTGCAACTGCTGTCGGTCACACCGTCGGCGCACTGGCTGGAGTACGCCGACTGGTGGAACCCTGTCATGCGAGAGCCCATCCGGTTGGAAGGAGGACTCGCAATGCCCGCCAGCGTCGACCTGGGGGAGGAAGCGGTTCGACGCTGGCAGGCTTAACTGCTGCCGCTGTTTACTGAACGACCAGGTTGACCGTGTTCGACGTAGCGCCACCGGCGCTGAGAGTCAGCGGTACGGTGCCGGTCCGCGTGTCAGCCGGGACTACAACCGAGGTTTGGTACATGCCTACGAAGCCCGGCGCAGTCACGCTGGACATCACCCTCGCTGCGCGGCCGTCGATCATGGCCGTTACCGCGCCGGTGTCCCGTGGGCCGGTGTTGATGCGCGCCGTGTCGACGCCGACAATCGGGAGACCGGTTGACCAGACCATGATCGTCTGGCCCTTCCGTGCCGCCGCGCCCGGACGGCCGGTCAACAGCCCGTTAGCGTCAGCGAAGATGCCGGCCTGGGTGTCGAAGAACACCGCCGGAGCAGCGGCCATCACCTGAATGTCGGTGGCAGCCGAAACACCGGTCGCGTTCCGGACCGTCAGAGCGTGCGTGCCCGGACCCAGTTCGGTCGGGATCTGGATAACCAGGAAGCCCTCGCCGGACTGGACAATCGGAGCGTCCACGCCGCTAATGCGGACCGTGGTGCCGTTATAACTCGGCGGCAGTCGGACGCCGTCCGAGGAACCGTAGCTGTCGCCCAGCACCCGGAGCAGGTCGCTGCCGAAGATCGTCGCGAGACCACCCGGAGCAAAGCGCCGCAGCGATGGATCGCTGACCGCCGAGATCACGGCGTCAACCACCGGAGCCTTCGGCGTGGTGGTCAACAGCTGTTCGCGCATCAGACCGCCGGGGTTCACCGTGGTGTGAATGTTCATGTAGTGCAGTTCCGGGGTCATGGCCACGGTGTTCAGGGCAGCCAGCGCGGCCGGAGTCGCCGCGGTGACAATCCGGTACACGTTGCCCGTGCCTGTCGCCGCTTCGACCGGCACGCGTGCGTTGAGACCGGAATCGATGGTGACTGGGCCGTTCACGCCGGCGGCGCCGTTGTGAATGTGCAGGCCGGTGAAGGTCGTGCCGGCAGGCACGCGGTAGTTGACGTCGAAGATCACCACGCCGCCTTCCACGGTACCCTGCGCGTTGCGAACGGTGTAGGCGGTGAAGGAGGCCGGACCACTCGCCGCGGAGTTGATCGCCGGGACTTCATTGACCGGCGACAGGTTCACCGGGAAGTGCAGACGGTCCGTCCGGCGAAGCTGCGAACGAATCGCGCCGCCCGTATAGACAGTCGTGTGCAGGTTCATGTAAAACCCGTCGGGGTTCGTGAACAGGCCGTTGAGAGTGTTCACCGCCGCCGGGGTCGCCATCGGAACCTCGACGTCGTAGTGCAGTGCTCCCGAGCCCGTCGCCGTGCCGGCGCCGCTCGTCGCAGTCATGCCCGTGTTGATCGTTACCGGGCCGTTGATGCCCCGGACGCCGTCATGGATGTGATAGCCGGTAAATGTGGTGTTCTCCGGGAAGCCGGTGTAGGCCGCGTCAAACGAGACCAGGCCGCTGTTCAGGTTGCCGGAAGCGTCGCGCGTCGCCAGAGCGACGATGCTGCCCATGCCGCTCGCATTGATCGGAATCGCCGGTACCTCGTTGGCCGGGCTGAGCTGGGCCACCAGGACCACCATCTCGGCCCGCATCAGCTGGCCGCGAATCACGCCGCCCGGATTCGCCGTCGTGTGGAGGTTGACGTAGAAACCGGCGGGGTCCGTCAGCATGCCATTGGCAGTGTCGAGACCGGCGGCGTTGTCAGTAGCGGTGAAGCCCTGCAGCCGGATGCGCTGGTCTGCATTGGATACCAGCCCGTCGGTTGCCCGCATACCGGAATCGATGGTCACCGGTCCATTGACGCCGGCCGCGCCTTTGTGAATGTGCAGGCCGGTGAACGAAGCTTCGGACGGGAACCGGTAGGTCACGTCGAAATCCGTGCTCGCCGAGACCACTCGGCCCTGTGCGTCACGCACGACATGCAGCCAGATCGTCGCCATGCCGGTGGCGTTGAGGTTAATCGCAGGTACTTCGTTTTGAGTCGACAAAATCGCTCGAAACGGGATAGTTTCAGAGAATTGGGCCCAGGCAGCCGCAGCGCTCAGGACAAGGAGACACGCAATACGCATGTTCGCAATGATAATGCCAGTTGGCCGTGAGATTTACAAATGTGTTGTTAAAGTTTTGTACGCAGTTCCGGAACTCTGGGGTAAAACAACATCCCAAACCCCGGATCCAGACCCGAAGGAGGAAGCCAGCCCTCAGGCATCGCCTTTTTGGCCTCGTCCTTGTTACCGCCCTCGGCGAGAGCCCAGAACAGGGGCAGCCGCGCCTCGTTGTTGTTGAACGGCGACGTCTGGTCGACGGCAGGTCTCCAGATCGCAGCCGCTTCGTTGTAGTGATGGTCCAGCAATAACGCCCAGCCAAGTAACTCGGCACGTAACCGGGCCTGCGCCGGGTTCGAGGCAGCCGCGGCAATCCTCGACTCCCACACCGCCGGAGGGGCGGAGGGTTGAGACAGGAGCGTCGCCATCGCGGCAAGTGTCGCCTCGGGCGGGCTCTTCACAAGCTTGCGCGCTTCAGCGGCAAGCGCCGCGCCGCGAGCACGGTCTCCGTCTCGCACCGCGTAGAGCGCATCGGCGGCAAGACCAGCTGCGGTCGGTGGCATGTTCGATTTGCGCCCCGTCATTCGGTTCCACACCGCCTGACGCCAGGGCGTTGCCGGATCGGCCTTTCGGGCCTCGAAGAGTCTGGCCATCTCGGCATCGGCTTCCTTCAGGTTGCCGGCCAGAGCATACGACAGTGCCGCGCGGAACGGCTCGGCGCCATTGAGTATCGTCGGGTTCTTCTTGTGGGCTTCAAGAAAAAGCCCGGCCGCCTCGTCGTAGCGGCGGAAGTAAAACAGCGCCTCGGCCATGCTGTCGACCGCGTTGACCGATTCGGGCCGTTTCTTCCGGTAGTCTTCGAACGCCCGGCGAGCCCCCGGCAGGTCGCCGGAAAAGGTGTAGATGTAACCCTGCTTGTTGAGCGTGTCTTCGTCCGCCGGACTGAGTTCCAGAATCTGGCTGGCGGTTTCGAGGGCCGGTTTGTAATCGCGTTGCTGGAACTGCAGATCCAGCAACGCCCGCAGCAGATCGATGTTGGCCGTCTGGGTCGCGGTCAGCCGCTTCAGCGCGGCCAGTTGTTCCGGCATCGAGTTCTTCAGGCGCGCCGACATCATATCGAGTCGTGCCCGGTCAGCCTCCGTCAGCCGCGCCGAACGGGCAGCCTCCACGGCCTGTGCCAGCCCCGCGCCGTCCCCGGCCCGGAGGAGCCGCTCGACCCTGGCAAGGTGCGCCGCTCCGAAGCCGGGATCGATCCGCAGCGCGTCTTCGGACAGTCCTCGCTCCAGCGCGATCACGGCTTCGGCTTTGGGCAGCGCGTAGTTGTGAACCGGGGCTCCGGTTTCCGCAGCCAGCGAAACCGCCAGTTTGGGAAAGTCGGCTTCCGCCGCTGTCAGGTCGATGGTCTTGAGGGCCTTGCCGGCCGCCTCGTCCCGAAGGTTGGCGTGCAGGACCACCTGGCCGTCCCGAACCTCATACCAGCCGCTGAGCACGCGGGTGGAGCCCAGTAACTGGGCGTCGCGAAGGTTGGCAACCTGGGCCACCCGGACCTTGCGGTCGCCTGTGGTGCGCTCGGCAGTGAGAGTAGCCAGTCCACGCCCGATGGCTCCGTGGCCAGCCGGGCTCAGGTCCTCGAAAGGAAGGATGCAGACGATCTCAAACGGTCGCTCCGGACCCCGGGAACAGGCCGGGGTCAGCAGAGCGACGAGAAACAGAAGGGCATGGAACCAGCGAGTCCGGTCAGAGGACACGCGGTTCCATGGCAAGCAGTTTGACGAACTCCTCGTTGTCCTGGAGGCGGGCAAACTCAGGCTCCTCGCGGAACTTGTCCTTCTCCCGGAATCCCTCTTCAAGGGCCTTCCGCATGTAAAGAAGGGCTCGTTCGATGGCTCCGGCCTTGGCGTAAGTCTTGGCCATGTAGTAGTGGAATTTGGCGCGCTCGATGACGTTCCGTTCCTGAAGGAGGACACCCTGGGTGCCTCGATGCTCGAAGACTTCGGGGTCGAGAGCGAGAGCTTTTTCGTAAGCCTCGCTGGCCAGCTTGTACCGTTTCCGCGCGAACTGGGCGGTGCCGAGGTTGCTGTAAATGGAAGCAGAGTTCGGAGCAATCTTAAGAGCCTTGTTGTATTGGGCAACTGCTTTTCGATAGTTCTTCTTTGCGTAGAAAACCGTGCCCAGATTGTTGACGGCTTCGCTGTAGTTCCGGTCGAGCTTCAGCGCGTGTTCGTAGTGGCGCTGGGCCTGACGGAGGTCGAGGAGCTGGTGCCAGGCGATTCCGGTCTTGTTGGCCAGAACCGCGGAGCTTTTGGCTCCGGAACCGTACACCTCGACGGCCTCCCGGTACATCTTGCGAGCCATGAAGATATCACCCCGCATTTCCGGTGAGAGCGCAGGTGCCGCGGGCTTCGCTGCCGGGGCAGTGTTTACACGCGACTCGGTGAAGGCCTGCGCGGCCGGTTGCTGGGCGAGAAGGGTTGTTGCAAATGCTGCGACGATGACTGTTTTCGCTGCGGAAACCATGAGGCCTCCTGTGTACAACTATATATCGCTTCAGACGGTCTGGAACTCGGAATGTTCCCGTGCCGTCTAAACAATCTCCGGGGAGCTTCGCTGCTGCCCCAGGCGACTGGGGTCAGAAAAGGTCAGAGTGCCTTGATAATCAGGTCGCGGAACCAGACCTCCACCGGCTTCGCATCGCTGTGCACCTGCAGCGCGATGAACCCCTCCTGCAGGATGCCGGCGTCCTTCTCGGTGTAGTCGACCGTCTTCTGCCCGTCGACTTCGATGGTAATGTGACTGCCCTGCGCCCGCACTATGTACAGGTGCCAGGCCGAGGTATTCAGCTTCGCAAGTAACGCCTCCGGCGGCCCGGCCAGCACTTTCTTGCGGCGCGACTCGTCATACAGCGCGCCCCAGTATTTCTCCCCGGCGTCGGCCTGATAGCCGCTGACCTCGTGGGAGTTGGGGACGGGCACCGAGCGGAACTGGATGCCGCTGTTGCCGAACCCGTCGATCAGCCTCAGCCCGGCCCGCAGTTCGAAGTTCTTGTACTTCTTCTTCGTCCGAAGAAACTCGTTGTACTTCAGGCCCTCGTGCCGACCCACGATGGCGCCGCCGCGGATCTTCCACACCGCGGCGGTGTCGACTTCGAAATCATCGAAGTTCTTCCCGTTCCAGAGCCGCTGGAACCCCTTCAAGCTTCCGGTTGCGGCAACCTGGAGGCCGAATTCCCGGCGAGTCAGTGTCATAGTTCGTATCCTTTTCGCCGGGGGCGCATGATCAGCGCGTTTGCCTCGGCGTCATCAGTGAAGGTCTCGTTGTCAGGGTCCCAGAGCAGGCGGCGGTCCAGCTCGCGCGTGATGTTGGCCAGGTGGCACAGGCTCACGGATCGATGTCCGATCTCCACATCGGCGATCGGCTTCCTGCGAGACTTCATGCACTCCAGCCAGTTCTCCATGTGGTACTTCGCCTGCCACAGTGCGACGTCATCCCGCCACTTCTGGACTTCCGAAGGTGGTGGAAGGTTCGGGATCAGGCGTAGCGGATCGGTGCGGAAGTTGTTGCGGAAGATCTCCACCCGGCCCTTGTCTCCGACGAAGATGGCACCGGCGCGGAGTTCGCCATTTGGGGACGGGATTTCCAGCCGCACTGTGACGCCGTTGGCGTAGCGGAAACCGAGCGCGCCAGGCGTGGTGCCGGCAAGGGGATACAGTTCGACGGGGCCGGTGTCGGACATGCCGAGGGCGTTCTGGATCTGGTCCAGGCCGTGGGCGCCCCAGTTGGTCATCTCGCCGCCCGAGTAGTCGTACCAGCGCATCCAGCTGGTGTGCAGCTTCGGATGGTAAGGGCGCGCGGGCGTCTGGTTCTGCCAGACGTCCCAGTTCAACCCTTCCGGCATCGCGGCATCGCCGAGGGGCTGGTAGCGCTGCGGCCCGGTGTAGTTGACACCCTGAACGAACTGCACCTTGCCGATGCCGCCGTTGCGGACGAAGTCGCTGGCAAGCTGGTTCATCGCCATCGACCGCTGCTGGCTGCCGACCTGGAAGATCCGGTTGTACTTGCGGGCGGCGTTCACGATGGCCCGGCCTTCGCCGATGCAGATGGCCAGCGGCTTCTCGGCGTACACGTCTTTGCCGGCCTGACACGCGTGGACGGAACACCACGCGCGGGCGTGATCGGGCGTGCCGATGATGACACCGTCGATGTCCTTCTGATCGAGCAGCGCGCGGTGGTCGGTGTACACGCGCCACTTTGTCTTGCGCTTCGATACGGCGTCTTCAGCGCGCTTCTTCCAGCAGTCGGCTACAGCAACAATTTCGGCCGTTTCGGGAAGCTGATCCATCAGCAGGTTGCTGCGGTTTCCGGCTCCGATGACTCCGACCCGGATACGGTCGTTGGCACCGAATACGCGCGCCGGAACGATCATGGGCAAGGCTGCCGCTACGAAATGACGTCGATTCATTTTGCTCCCCGGCGGATAAGATTGTCGAACAGATACAGGCCGGTTTTGCCCGCGACCACGAAATCGAGGTCGCCGTCCTTGTCGATGTCGACCACCGGGATGTGCATGCCGCCTCCGGCGCGCCCGCCGTAGTCAACCACGTGACGCGACCAGGCAACTCCGCCTTTGCCGTCGGACCGGTACTCATACCAGTAGATGCCGAGCGGGTCGTGTTCTCCTGGATCCTTGCCGTCGTGTGCCATGAAGCGCTTTCCGGTGACCAGGTCCTTGCGCCCGTCGCCGTTCAGATCGACGAAGGTGAGCGCGTGCCCCTGAGACCACGACGCGTCAATCATGTGCTTCTCCCAGGTGCCGTCGGCCTTCTGTTCCACCCAGAAAATACCGTAGTCATGGGCCATGGCGCTGAGCAAATCCGGGCGGCCGTCCTCGTTCAAATCGACCACAAATATAAAGCTGGAATTTCCAATTTTCCAGTCGGGGTGGAATTTCCAGTCCGGATCGCGCGGATTTGCCGGCGCTTCCAGCCAGCCCTGATTCGTGAGGATGTCGGCACGTCCGTCCTTGTTCACATCACCGGCGCCGACCCCGTGCCCGTAGCTCTTCGGACTGACCACGTGACGGACCAGCGTCTTGTCCCTGCGCTCATACCAGGCGGTCGGGGCTTTGTTGCCTCCGAACTGCGGCAGCACTTCGTTAGCCTTGCCGTCGTTGTCGAGGTCGACCAGGAAAGTGAACTCCACCGGGTTGCCCGATTCGAACACGTGGTGTTCCCACATCTCGCCCGGTTTACCTGTGTTGCGCGACCACCAGAGTTTCTGCGGATGCCAGCCCGAACTGACGATGTCCATGCGGCCGTCACCGTCGACGTCGAGCGGAAGGTCGGTCAGCGACGCGGTGTAGGTGCCGTACTCTTCCAGCGTGCGCACCTTGTGCTTCTTCCAGGAAGGATTTTCGTACCATGAGTCGCCGGAAAAGATGTCCAGTTTTCCGTCCCCGTTGAAGTCGGCCACAGCGCAACTTTCGGGAATGCCCAGATCGATCATTTTGCGTTCGAAGGGAATCTCGGGACTACGTACCGCCGCGGCCAACAGGGCCGTTCCGGCTACGGCAAGCAGGATTCGCATTACGACGATTGTATGCGTTACTGGACGCGTGTGCCTTCGAGCACGATCTGGTCGGGAGTCATAGCTCCTTTCTACCGCACCTGCCGGGTGGACTGATATACTTTCCGCACGCGGACGCCAGCCGCGAGGAGTAGAACTATGTCCAGGCGAATTCCACGCAGAACCCTTCTTCGAGGTGCCGGAGCGGCCCTTGCATTGCCATGGCTCGAGACTATGGCGCCAGGAGCGAAACCGGCTGCCGGTACTGCGGGTAAAGAAGACCGGTTGTCCGAACCGCCGCTTCGAATGGCATTTATGTTCCTGCCGAACGGGGTGCGTCCAGCGCAGTGGACTCCGAAGGGAGACGGTGAGGACTACGAAATCACCCACCATCTCAAGCCGCTGGCGCCATTTCAGCAGGATTTCCTGCTCCTTGAGAATCTGTGGAACAAGAACTCCGTCGGCCGTAATGGGCACTGGCCCAAGGTGCCGATCTGGCTCTCCGGCGGGTATGTGCAGCGCACGACGGCGGACGATCTGGACACGGGCGCGATCTCGATCGATCAGCTGGCGGCGCAGAAGCTCGGCCACCTGACTCGTCTCCCGAGCATCGAACTCGGCCACGAGCCACCGCGCACCGGCATCGACGTGGCGGGCGGCGGGTTTGCCCGTCTGTACGGCTCATTCATTTCCTGGCGTGACCGGCACACTCCGGTGCCGAAGGAGATCGTTCCGCAACTCGCGTTTGACCGTTTGTTCCGGAATAACCGATCGCCGGTGGTGTCGAGCGTGAATCCGAAGGACCCCTCGTTGCTGGCGGCGCTGCAGCGC
>JAWXCM010000325.1:0-10835 GCA_034408745.1 Bryobacteraceae bacterium | reverse complement strand
TGATTCTAAGCGCTGCATTCCAGTATTTCCTCCGCGGAACCATACTGGGCAGCACTGCCAGGCTCGCACCAACTACCGGTTAACTGCCGTTTTTAGGATTATTGAACCCCTGAATGCGAAGGTCGATCACAAGGGCTACTACCTGAACACGTGCGGCGAGGGCCTGAAACTGGTCAAAGCGGTCGACAGTCCCAACTTCAGGCTCCTGTTCGATCTGTATCACGAGCAAACCGAGGTCGGCGACCCTGGGGAAGCTGGCAGTCGAAGCCATTCCCTGCGTCGCTGTGTTTCACGTAGCCGACTCGCCCGGGCGCCACGACCCAGGCACTGGCAAAATGAATTACGCGGGTATCTACATGGCAATCGCACACGGCGGGTATAACGGGATTGTGTGCATGGAATATCTGCCGCTCGGGAATCAGACGGCCAGCCTGATCAAAGCTGTCGATGCCATGCGAACTGCTTTCGCCTCCTGAAGATTGGCCAGGCGGAGGTGGAGGGGTGCTGGTAATCGTGCCAGGAAGCTCGCTGTCGAACGGTGCCGGAGGTCAATTGCAGGGTCAGTTGACGTTGGACAAGAGTTCGGCAGAGGCCTGAGCGCCCTGGTCGGCTATTCCTGGTCTCACGCCACCGACAATGTAGTGCTTGAGTTCAGCGGTGTCGCGGCCGCGCCGTGAAGCCGCCTGTCGCTGGATCGCGAGATGGCTGCCGCACAAGGAGGCCGACGAAGGCAAGGAGCCGATTGACACAGTCGAGCCGCCAGCCGCGCTGAACGCCACCGCAACAGGTCAGGTGCTGACCAGCTTCCCCAAACTCAGAGGCTCGTGCGATTGCATTACTGTAGAAGCGGAGGGAAACACCTGCCCGATGTGAGGGAACGAAATTACTTCAAATTGAACTTCTTCATCTTGTAGCGAAGCGTGTCGCGCGTCACACGCAGCAGCCGGGCCGCCTGCGTCTGATTGCCGTTGGTCTTTTCCAGCGCCCGCACCACCAGCATGCGCTCATTGTCTTCCAGCGAAATACCATCCGTCGGTATCGGATCCGGCGCACTGGCCACCGCCATCATTGGGCGATCCTCACCGTGCACGATGCTGATCGGAAGGCTCGACGGCTGCAGGTAAGAGCTGTCCTCCAGAATCATGGCGCGCTCGATCGCGTTACGCAGTTCACGTACGTTCCCGGGCCAGTCGTAGACGTTGAGCATCTGCTCCGTCGCGGCACTAACACCCTGAATGCTGCGCTTGAACTTCCGGTTGTAGTGGTTAATGAAGAACTGCGTCATGGGGACGATGTCTTCAGGACGATCCCGCAACGGCGGAATCGTGATTTGGATCACGTTCAGGCGAAAGTACAAGTCCTGGCGGAATGCGCGTTCCTTAACCGCCTCGCGCAGATTCTTGTTTGTGGCGGCGATCACCCTAATATCGACACTAATATCGGCCAGCCCGCCGAGCCGCCGGAATGTTGAATCTTCCAGCACCCTGAGTAATTTGGCCTGGAGCACCAGGGGGATTTCACCAATTTCATCCAGGAACAGGGTGCCTTTATCCGCCAGTTCAAACAGACCCCGCTTCTGCGAACGTGCGTCGGTAAACGCACCTTTCTCGTAGCCGAACAGTTCGCTTTCCAGCAGAGTCTCGGGGATTGCGGCGCAGTTGATGGCTATGAAAGGCTCGGCCTGACGGCTGCTTTGGTAGTGCAGAGTCTTGGCCACCAGGTCCTTGCCCGTGCCATTCTCACCTTCCAGCAAAATGGTCTGGGCCTCACTGCAGGCAACGCGTCGGATGAACGCCATCAGGTCCCGCATGAGAGGCGATTCGGCAATCACCTCGCGCTTTTGCGGAGCCATCTCTTCGGTCACATCGGAGATAGTGGCGACGGTGCCTTCAATGCTGCCATCCTGGCTTCGAACCTGCGTTGTGCGAATGACCGCAAGCCGCTCCTGGCCCCCATTTGTGTGCATATGCACCGTGCAGTTGGGCACACTGGGATTGCGCAGACCGAGCAGCATGCCGCAGCCATGATCGCACTGACCGCATCGGAAAACGTCCCGGCAGTGCTTGCCGACCATGTCGTCGGCATTCATTTCAAACATGCGTTCGGCCGCATCGTTCACTCCGGTAATGACCAGATCCCTGTCGTATAAAACGATGGCATCGGACAACTTGTCAAACACTGCGGAGAGCACTTCTGGCCGGCGCCAGTCAGGCAACATTTTGGACATCTACGCACCTTTGCCCAGGACCATCCGTGGCAGAATACCCGAAAGGCCAACAATTCTGAGCCATTTGACCCAATACGACTAGCATACTACCAATGAAGGGTGTGGGAAATGGCTCGCCGCGCGAGTGGCCCGCAGATTGCTTCCTTGAAAGCGGCGAAGGTGTTAGATCTATGCAGACGATCCAGCTAGTCCTGTCCGATGCTTCCTATGCCAGAAAGCTGAAGCAGTTGCTGGCAGACAACGGTAATTGGCCTGTTTCCATCAAAGAACTTCCCAGTTTCGGCAAGGGCGGGGTTGTGGTGCTTGATGACAAGGTGCTGTCAGCCCTTGCCAGCCCACCCGACTTTCCGGACCGGGTAGTTTTGATCACGCGCAATGAGCCCGCGATTCTTTCTCATGCGTGGGATCTCGGAATACGGTCGGTCGTATACGACAGCGACACGTCTTCCACGTTGCTGCTGGCTATCATGTCGGCCTGGTTGCGCCTTCCTAAGGTGCCGCAGGTCTCACAAAGACGGGTTAATTCACCCAATGCACCCACCCCGTTCCAGGTCCTTGACCCACAAAGCCGTTCAAACCGACGCCACTGAACACTGGCGTTATCCGGTTTGAAAAAGAGCAAAAAGTAGCCGAACTTTCAATTTGTTCCGTCAACTTCCGCGCTCGGGCGATGGTCGCGGATCCATCCTCGCCACCGTTGGCACTGCAATTGCACTTTCATATTGTGGTTGCACCCTACCTGTAAGGGAGGTAAGACATGAATCTAACGATGCTGCTGGGCGTCTGGGGCGCGGTGTTCGCTTCCTGGATGGTGGTGACCATTCTTCGCTGGTCCGCCGGGAAAGCCGAGGATGATCATATCCACGTGTTTGAAGGCGACCAGGCCATCGCACACCAGAGCGAGGTATCGCACAAACTGGATGTACTCGACCGCTGGAAGACCATCCTGACGGTGATCACCCTGGTCTACGGTCTGGTTCTCGGGATTTTCCACCTCTACAACGTTTGGTTGGAGGGGAGCAGTTCTCACGTTGGTTGAGAACGGAACGCGGAGGTATCCGCTATGCTTCGTTTCGACACGATTCTGTTTCCGACGGATTTTTCAGGCCGGTGCGCAGGCGCCGCCCGATACGTCAAAGCATTGAGCGCCCGGTTTGACTCCACCGTGATCTTGCTGCATGTGGTGGAAGCGCGCATCGGCCAGCCCGGCGATCCGCAGTTCGGCGGCGTGCTGCTGGAACCCTGGCTTGATCTGGAGGTACGGGCCAAAGAACAGCTGAGCGAGTATCTCAAGGATGTGTTGTCTGGCCCTAAGGTACAACGTTGGGTAGTTCGTGGCACCGCTGCTGCGGAAATCCTCAACACCGCCAGGCAGCAACATGCCGACCTCGTAGTGATTCCCAGCCATGGCTATGGTGCATTTCGTCGACTGCTGTTCGGTTCAACGGCGTCTTCGCTGTTGCATCGCTGCTCATGCCCGGTCTTGACTGGTGCGCACATGGATGAGATCGCAGTTCCCGAAGACAGCCTGCAAATCAACAGGATCCTGTGTCCGCTCGACCTCACCGCAGCCAGTGAACGAGTTCTGCTCGCGGCAGCGGAACTGGCCGCATCCTTCAGCGCGTCTCTGACTCTCATCCATGCGGTTCCGGGGACCGATGCGATGCCGGAGCGCCAAATGGATTGCGAACTCCGCGGCCATCTTATCGCTCAGGCCCGCGAACAGATGATCGCACTCACCATCAAACACGGCATCGACTCGGCGATCGTTGCCGAAGCGGGTGATGTTGCCGACGTGGTGGAAGCCGCGGTCACGAAGTACGGGTCGCAACTGGTGGTAATCGGTCGCAATGGCCAGCACCCCTGGTGGGAGCACAATTCCTACGCCATCGCTCGCCAGGCACCCTGTGCCGTGCTCGCAATTTAGCCTCGGACGGGGCCGCGTTTTCTCACTGTCGCGGCCCCCCTTTTGCCTCTGCCGTCCCAGGCGTGTCCCCATCGCCATAAACCAAACTGCGTCTACCTCGGAGACTATGATCGACATCGCTGCAATCCGACTCATGCTCAGTCGCCTCGTACCAGGGTGATCTTCGCACGCTCTGAAAAGGAGGATTGCAATTCTTGTGGGTTCCCGTTGATGGGGATGACCCTGGAAGAGAAGAGGCTTGTGTTAGTATCCGGTCGTTGATGCTAGAACCAAAACTGCAAACGTTGGAAGGTCTCGTCGATGAGGCGCTCCGTAGCGGGACGACACTCGCTGCAAAGCTCCGCAAGCTGAAGAAGGCCGTTAAAGTCGGCGATTTACGCGATATCGACAAGGGCCTGGCGGAAACACGGGAGTTGGCGGCCCAGGTTCAACTCCAGGCCGGTGCTTTGAACATCGCTGTCGACGAAGACTATTTTCCCGATCGCTTCCTTCAGGAGCTTCAGGAAGCGGCGGCTTCCGCCGGGCTTCGGATCACGGTTCTTGACGGCAAGATCTATTGCTATCCTTTGTTGGTGCGGGTGCGCGGAGCGGAGCGTTCGGTCCAGATCGGCGCTAAACAGGAACGCGGCGTGCGTCCCTCCGTGTTGATCTCTGAGCTGCGGAACCTGCAGGCCCGGCCCGGCCGCTTCGAATCCCAGGGCTTTTTAAACCTTCTCCACAAGGCCTACACCTACTGCTTGTCGGGCAAGGAGTCCCAGGTTGTAAGTCTCGGGCGCATTTACGAAATTCTCACTTTAATGCCTGGCGCCTCCAGGGACTATACGCGCGATGACTTTTCCCGGGATTTATACTTGCTCGACAGGAGTCCTGGTGCTGCCACCCGCAGCGGATATGTACCGGTCCTCTCGGCGAGCACGGGGACCCGGCATGGCGGCGACGTCTTTCTGACGGTCGGCGAAGACGGCGCGGAGAAGCGCTACTACGGAATCAAATTCCACAAGCAAGATCCTGACTCATGACCAGGTGGCTCGAACTTCTGGATACGGAATACCTGTCAGATTTTCTGGCGGCGGGTGGAGGCTCGGTTAAGTTCGTAATTGGTCCTGCCACCAGGAACCCTGAGGCGCGGCAGGAGTTGATTGTGCTGGCACAGAGCAGGGGCTATGTGACAGTGGATCTGGATTCTGTTCAAACGAGGCTGAATCGCAGCGATCATGTCTTTTTCGAGATCGCCCGGCTGGTCGGTGTCCATGGGCTGGCGCTCGATTATCTGGTGGCCTGGCTGAGATCCCGCTCCATCGAGGCGAACCCTGTGGATGGGGTCATTGACCCTGAGGAACTGCAGTCACGATATCCCGATATCGATACGCGAGCCGCCCTGAAGGAATGCCTGGAAGAGCTTTACCGCGACTATGCTCTGACGTATGAGTTTCGCCTGGCGATGCTGCAGATCTGCCGGTCCCACATCGCCGGCGTCAGCCATTGTGCTCCAGCCGTCGAGCAGTGGTTGCGCGGGGAACTCAGGCGAATTTCGGAGGTAAAAGAAGCCAAACTATTTTCAAAAATCGGCCGTCATAACGCACGTCTTATGTTGCAATCGCTCTCCCGCTGGTTGCGCCAGAACGGTCGAAAAGGATTCGTGCTCTGCCTGGATCTTGGCCGCTGCCTGGAGCAGGTGCGGCCCGCCGAGAGAACCGGGGGGCTTTACTACTCCTCTCCAGCTCTGACGGAAGTATATGAGGTGCTGCGCCAGCTGGTGGATGCATCCGCGGATTTCGCGGGCACCCTTATCGTGGTGTACGCGCCACCGGCGTTTCTCGAGAACGAGAAGAGAGGGGTAGATCGATATCAGGCGTTGAAAATGAGAATATTCGCTGACATCCACATGAGCGGCCGCCAGAATCCGCTGTCACCCCTTTACCGGCTGGCGCTCCAGGAAACCGCGGAGGCGCCATGAACTCGGAGCGTAACTATTCTCCCGATTCGGTATTCAACTGCCGCTCCGCGATAGAGGGATTACGAACCGGCGTTCCAAACCGGTGGAGCGTGGCGGCGCTGGGCTGCGGGCAACCTCGCATCGTACAGGAATTCGAAGCCCAGATTGCCCGCGTTCAGGCAGGCCAATCAGCGAAGGGTCTGATGATTCGAGGCGATTTTGGAATGGGGAAATCGCATACTCTTCAATATTTGGGGGAGATGGCGCTGAATCACGGGTTCGTCTGCAGCCGCCTGTACGTTAGCAAAGAGGCTCCGCTCTTCGATCCGGTCAGGCTGTTTTCCTCGGCGGCCGACAGTGCCGCGCTCCCCGATCGCGCCGGAAACGCATTTGTCGAACTGGCCAATAATCTGGTCTTCCACTCCCCGGCTTTCCGCGATTTTGAGCGTTGGACGAATCAGCCAGCCCGCCGCAAGGACTCACCTTTTGCCTCAACGCTGTTGTTGTTTGAGAAATTCGCCTCGGATCACGAGCTTCGAGACCAGATCATTCGCTTTTGGGCGGGCGACAAACTGCCTGTCAGCAACATACGGAAACGTTTACGGCAGATAAATGAGAGTTACCCGGCAGGTCACCTGAATGCGCGAGAACTCGCGATAGAAAGATTTCGTTTTGCCAGCAGGCTGATTCGCGCCGCTGGTTACGCGGGATGGCTGCTGTTGATTGATGAGGTGGAACTGATCGGCTCTTATAGTGTCCTGCAGCGGGCGAAATCGTACATTGAAATCGCGCGTTTAATGAACGTGGCGGAAGACTCAGGCTACGGCGCATGGCCGGTGCTGGCCATTACCGAGGATTACGGGCGTGCGGTACTCCAGGACAAATGCGATCTGGAGAAGATTCCCGGGATGCTGGCCCAGCGTGCCCTCCACTCGGGCGACCCCGATTCCGAGGACGCAAAGGCGGGAATGCGGATTCTGAACACCGGCGGTTTATCCCTGAAACGGCCCGATGAGAACGTTCTGGATGAGACTTACGAAACCATTCGTGGTCTCTATTCACGCGCCTACAGGTGGGAAGCACCGGTTCTCGACACGGTGATCAGGGGACACAGCACACCGCTTCGAAGCTACATCAGGGCCTGGATTACCGAATGGGATTTAAGCCGTCTCTATGGCGAGCATATTACCGGTATCGAGACCGAATCCTATCGCAACACGTATACGGAAGACGACAGCGACCCGGGAGCTGATGAGCGCCAGAGCGATGCCTCGATTGTGGATGAGCTGACAAATCTGTAGGAATGTCGGAGAGAACACTTGACCTGGGGGGCAGGCCCTGGGGCAGGCCCCCCAGGCCTGCGGCGGGTCCCCAGACCGGTCCCCAGACCCGCCATGACCCACACAATACAACTCGGCGAACCTCGCCCTGCGGCGCCTGGTCCATGGGCTCAAATTCTACTTCTGACGCAACCCGTGGTTGGGTGCTTTCACCCAGCCCCCGGCTTGTCCTCCCTTCCAAGTAGTTGATTTCAGATACCAGGGCAGATTGGTAGTCGAAATGCCACTCGATTTGTCGAAAGGTATCCGGATGAGACTAAACACTAGTGCGGACGTGTCCGCCGCCGTGGCGGTCCGTTCACCGCTGTCCCAGTCCGAGTTTCCCGCCGACGGCAGCGCCCGCTCCAAACTCGAGTTCCTCATACGCTACGCGATTCTGGCGCCATCGGGCCACAACACCCAACCCTGGAAGTTCCGAATTAACGGATCGACCCTCGACGTTGTGGGCGACCTGTCGCGCGCCATGCCGATCACTGATCCTGACAATCGCGAACTGGTAATGAGCTGCGG
Organism: Bryobacteraceae bacterium; assembly: GCA_034408745.1. Classification (GTDB taxonomy): domain Bacteria; phylum Acidobacteriota; class Terriglobia; order Bryobacterales; family Bryobacteraceae; genus JAWXCM01. Next base: position 2,895 of record JAWXCM010000325.1, on the reverse strand, counting down.
CGCCGCGCTGCTGAACCTCCGCGTAGCGGCCCGCAATTTCGGCCTCGTGGTCCAGGCGGAGTTGTGTCCCGAGCCTGACGAGCCCGAACTTCTCGCCCGCCTCTGCCTGACCGGTGTCGCCCCATCCGGCCGCACCGACTTCCGGCTCTTCAAAGCGATTCGTGAACGCCGTACCACCCGGCTACCCTTCGAGCCCCGTCAAATTCCCCGAGCCCTCCTCTTTCGCTGGCAGAAAGCCGCCATGTATGAGGAAGCCTGGATGGCCATTGTCGACGTTCCCGACACCCGCCGGGCCATCGCGCGCATGATCGCCGAAGGCGACGGGATTCTCGCCAGCCGCGCCGGATACCGCTCGGAAATCGCGGGCTGGATGCGTTCCAACGACACCGCCTGTCGCGACGGTCTGCCTGGCTACAGCGTCGGCTTCGGGTCGCTGTCCTCGCGCCTCTCCCCGCCCACCATGAACTCTTTCGGCTCCGCGCAGGGACGCCGCGACGAAGAACTGGTCCTGCGAGCCCCCGGCTTCTGCGTGCTCGGCACCGAAACCGACACGGCCCGCGACTGGATGCTCGCCGGACAGGCTTTGGGCCGCGTACTGCTCTCGGCACAGTCGGAGGGCGTCACCGCATCCTTTTTTCTGCAGCCCGTGGAAGTACCCGAATTACGCAACAAACTGATGGAGCTGCTGCCGGAGGAGCGGGGTTACCCGCAGATCGCATTCCGGCTCGGCTATGCACCGCGCGTCGCCCCAACACCCAGAAGACCGCTGGGTGAGGTGGTGAGCGTGGAATCGAACCACACACACGAAGAAACTGACGCCGAAGACCTACCCGTCGTCGGCTGACCCTGACCAGGGCTGTACGCATCACAGGAGAATTGGACCACATGACGCCAACCGCAAGTACCGACAAGAAAAAGAGAAAAAGAACTCATCGGTCGACCTCGCTCGACGTATTCTTCCACCCAAAGAACGTCGCGCTGATCGGTGCCTCCGAGCGCGCCGGAAGCGTCGGCCGAGTAGTTTTCGAAAACTTGCGCGCGGCTCAGCCAGGCTTTCCCATCTATCCCGTCAACCCGCTCCGCGACACCATCCTCGGCCGTCCTGCCTACAAGACGCTTGCCGATGTCCCTGAGCAGGTCGACCTCGTCGTCATCACGACGCCGGCAGCCAGCGTCCCCGGCCTGATCAAAGAGTGCGTCGAAGAAGGCGTGCGCGGCGCCGTCATCATCTCGGCCGGTTTCCGCGAGACCGGAGCCGCGGGCCGTGAGCTCGAGCGCCAGGTTCTCGAAACCGCCCGCGCCGGCAACCTCCGCATCATCGGCCCCAACTGCCTCGGCATCATGAGCCCTCTGTCCGGCCTCAACGCCACCTTCGCCGGTTCCATGGCAGCGCGCGGCAATGTGGCGTTCCTCAGTCAGTCCGGCGCGCTCTGTACCGCCATGCTCGACTGGAGCGAGCGCGAAATGGTCGGCTTCAGTGCCTTCTTCTCCGTCGGCGCCATGGTCGACGTGGGCTGGGGCGACCTTATCCACTACCTCGGTGATGACCCCAACACGAAGAGCATCGTGCTCTACATGGAGACCATTGGCGACGCCCGCAGCTTCCTCTCGGCAGCTCGCGAAGTAGCCCTCACCAAGCCCATCATTGTGATTAAGGCGGGCCGTACCGAAGCGGCTGCCAAAGCGGCGGCATCCCACACGGGCAGCCTCGCAGGCAGCGATGAGGTGCTCGATGCGGCATTCCGGCGCGTCGGCGTGCTCCGTGTCAACAACATCTCCGACGTGTTTTATATGGTGGAAGTGCTCGCGAAACAGCCGCGTCCTGCCGGTCCAAGGCTGACCGTTGTGACAAATGCCGGTGGACCGGGCGTCCTCGCCACAGACTCACTGATCGGCAACGGCGGCAAGCTGGCTGAGCTCCCTCCCTCCACCATCGAAGCGCTCAACAAGATCCTGCCCGCCGCCTGGAGCCACGCCAATCCTGTCGACGTGCTCGGCGACGCCGACGCAGACAAGTACGCAAAGACGCTGGAGATCGTCGCCCAGAACCCCGAGAGCGACGGCATGCTCGTCATTATGACCCCTCAGGGAATGACCAGCCCCACGGGTATAGCCGAGAAGCTGCGCGAGTACGCGCAGTCCACCGGCAAGCCGATTCTGGCCAGCTGGATGGGCGGTCCCATGGTGGCCGAAGGAACCCGCCTGCTCACCCGCGCGGGCATCCCGGTGTTCCCTTATCCCGACACCGCAGCCAAGGCGTTCACCTACCTTCACCAGTACGCCGACCGTCTCACCAGCCTATACGAAACTCCGCAGTTGACCAGCGACGAGCATTCCACCGATCAGAAGTTCGCCGCCGATCAGATCATCGCCGAAGTGCGGGCCGCGGGACGCACCATTCTGGACGAGGCCGAATCCAAAAAGATCCTCGCCCTGTACGGCATTCCCACCGTGCAGACCATCACCGCGCTCACCGAAAGCCAGGCTGTCGACGCAGCCGCACGCATCGGCTATCCGATCGTGCTGAAGCTCTACTCAAAGACCATTACCCACAAGACGGACGTCGGCGGCGTGAAGCTCAATCTTCGTGACGAGGCAGCCGTCCGTCAGGCGTTCAACGACATCCAAACCGCCGTGCTCACCCACGGCAGTGCTTCGGACTTCGGCGGCGTCACCGTCCAGCCGATGATTTCCTCAAAGGACGGCTATGAGCTGATCCTCGGCATGAGCACCGACGCGCAGTTCGGCCCCGTGCTGCTCTTCGGCACCGGTGGTCAGCTGGTGGAAGTGTTCAAGGACCGCGCGCTCGGCCTGCCGCCGCTCAACACCACACTCGCGCGCCGCATGATGGAAGAGACAAAGATCTGGACAGCCCTGCAGGGCGTCCGCGGACGC
>JAWXCM010000324.1:0-10300 GCA_034408745.1 Bryobacteraceae bacterium | reverse complement strand
CCCTGGAACTGCTCGGTGATGCCGAGCCGTTCCCCAACCATCTGCATCGTTGTCCCCGAGCCCCGCGTCGCCGACTCCCACCCGCCACTAACAATCAGCTTCGACTTGTCCAGCCCGGCGATCTCCTCGATCGCCGCAGCCAGCACCTCCGCCACCGCCGCGCTGTCCGTAAACCCGTTCGACGGGCCGTCCACCGCCACCAGTTCGAACGCCACCTTCTGCGCCACGGTCATCAGCACCTGCTGGAGCTTCGACCTGGGGCTCATGCTCACCAGCACTACACGGCTCCAGGGGAACTGCTTCGCCAGGTGCGCAGCCTCATACAGCGCGTGCGAGCCCCACGGATCCAGCACCGCCGGAAGCATCATCTCGTTCTTCAACGCAGGGCCAGCGACGGGCTCCAGCGTCTGAAGCGGATCGGGCGCAATCCCGCCACACACCACAATTTGAAAGCTCATTAAGTTGAATTAGTTCTCCGCTGAATGCAATCCACCGCTGCCCGCGCGGAACGCGACGTTCCCGCCACCCGGAGCCGTGCAGTTCCACAAACACGCACCGCAATGCACGCACTTCTCCCGGTCGAACTCGGGAGTCCCGCCGCCGCTCGACGACGCATGTATCGCTTCGCCCGAGCAGATCTCGATACACACCTGCGCCCGGCAAACCTCGCAGACCTTCGGCTCCACAAACACCACGTGGTCCACCAGGCCCGCCCCCGCGGTCACCTTGCCGCCCAGCAGCAGCGCATCCTGCTGGCTCATCAGCAACTGCCCGTCGAACGGGATTGTCGGCCACCCCGCGCGCTCCATCAGCGCGTCATGCATGGACCGTCCCGCAGCCCGGCACTCCTCACGAATCTGCGCGATTTCCCCCGGCGGAATGACGCCATGAAAATACTCCTCGGCACCCCGAACCCGTTCGCTCACGGCCTTTTCATGCGGATGGAGCGGCCAGTTCACCTTTCCGTCGCTGAACCCCGCCATCGCCATCCCCAGCAGCCCGCTCACAAATCCGCTCTGAAACCCCGCCCGCGAGTGCTGCGCCACCTGCGCTTCGGATTCCAGCCAGCTAACCCGCCGACGCCGGATATAGGTGCGTTCCAGATTCTCCGCACTGAACGCCGCCCCGTCCAGCAGCAACTCCATCACGGCCTGGGCCAGTTGCGTCCCCGTTTCCCAGGCCTCATCCACGCCTGACCCGGTGAGCACATTCGTGCTCCCTGAGCTCTCTCCAATCCGCGCCCATCCGTCGCCCGAAAGAAAAGGCTCGCCCCGTTTCCCCGACTCCAGAATCGATTTCGCGCCCCACGACCGCAACACGCCACCCTTGAGATACCGCCACAGGTACGGGTGCTGCATGAAGTGCTGCAGGTAGCGATACGTACTGCGCACCGGATTGTCGAACCACGAGGGCACAAAGATGCCGACCGAAGCCAGCCTGTCCGGGTGCACATAGAAGAATCCAAAAATCTCAGGCTCCGGGTACCCGATCGTGTGGAATACCGTCCCTGGCTCCAGATCGACACCCTCCGGCAGCTCGACCACGGCCTTCATCCCCACCGCCCATTCATCCCGAACATGCCCCTCCGGCATCCCGAAATGCTCGTCGAGCGCGCGCCCCACCGGCCCCACCGGTCCATCCGCCACCACGGTCAGCCGAGCCCGTACATCCACGTCGGCCAGCCGTACACCCACCACCCGGCCGTCTTCAATCAGCGGCCCGAGCACTGGACTCGCGGGCCAGATCTGCACCGCACCGCCCATCATCACCTGCTGCCCGACCCACTGATTAAATTGCCCAATCGACAGAATCCAGCCGTTTTCCTTGTGCAGAAAATCCGGCACATACGGCAGTTCGACACCTTTCAGCGAATCGCTTGCGACAAGCTTCACCACTTCGTCAAGCGCCTTCACAGACACCGACCGCCTGCTGGCCCCATGCGGGTCAAGCAGGTATACAAGCTTCTCCTCGCCGACCGCGGCAGCCATCGGAATATCGGCCACCGTGGCGTCGGGAAACGACTGCCGGATCGACCGAGCTTTCGTCACCACGCCCGACACGCCGAACCCGATATCGTCGGCCCGCTCGTAGCACAGCACCTGCAGCTTCGAAGGTTCCGGCGTCGACGTCAGGAACGAGTTCAGCGTAGTGAGAAAACCGCCCGCGGCTGGCCCAAAGCCGACGCAGACAATATCCACTTCCATCGACATCCGCTCCACTTCGGAACTCATGCCGGGTAATCCAGTGCCGCCGGAATCATCACGCTGGTCAGCGACTTCGCGGCCCGATCTTTCGCCAGCGCCGCGCCCGTCAGGCACGAGTCCAGCTTCGTGCGCAGTCGCACAAACTGATCCAGCCCCTGATGGCTCGCACATGGACCCGCTTTCAACGGGTGCGACCCGCCTTCACCCACCATATCCACCGGCTGGAATCCGCCGCCAAACCCGGGGATCAGCGACTCAATCCCGATCAGGTCATCGCCGCTGAAGCACCCCTTGTATCCCGCCTGATCCCACGCCGGATGCCGCCGGTATCCATACACCAGTTCCGCGCAGATCCGCCCCACTTCGCCAGCCGCCCGAGCAGACTGAATGTGCGCCAGATCCTGATAGAACCGGACAGTGCCCTCAAGCCCCTCGGCCACCGTCGGATTCTCCGGGCCCTTCGATTCCAGCTCGATTACGTCCAGAATCAACTGGCGCGCCGAGATCAGCCACCCGATCGCATCGGCCAGCGGGAATGTCACACCCTGACGGGCGCTTTGATACAGCTTCGCGCCGTCATCATCGGTGGTCACCTGGAGATGGTCTATGGTCCAAAGCCAGAGGTTCATCGCCGACGCCAGCGCGCAGGCACCCGTCCCCGGCCGCTCGGAAGCGATCTTCCGCAGGTCCCTGATCCAGTTCCGGACCAGCGCGAGGAACACCTCGTTGGTCATCGTCACGCTCAGCTGTCGGCGCTGCACAGCCTCTGGCCCCTCATAGGTGGCCTCCAACTGCGCGTCCATCCACTTGTGTCCGAGGAAGCCCGGGCAGTCCTCCGTGATTCCGTACCCGCCCATCAGGCTGACCGCCTCGCGCATCACGTTCGCGCCGTGCCCCGTATTCCACAGCTTTGTCGACGGGCACAACACGTTTGCCTCGGCGTCCATTATTAAGAACTGCACCAGCGGGTCCGCCGATAACTCCACATACCGAGCGCTGCCCGGCCGCATCGACAACCACTCCACTGCGTCCTTCGACACCTTGCGCAGAGCCTTGAATGATGCGCTCCCCGGCCGAACCCCACGCTCGGCCAGAATGCGATCCTTCTCCTTCTCCACCGGGTCCAGATCATCAAACAGCCGCGCCGCCGCAAAGCCCAGCGACGCCCCGGCCTCACCCGTCGCCCATACTTCCAGCAACCGGTGCAGCACGTCCTCTCTCTGCTGCAGGCCGAACTCGTACCTGGGCGAACCTGGTGCCACTGCGTCGCCGCCGCGGAAGCGGTCCCGGTGATACCGAATCAGCGGCTCCACTGCCGAGAGCAGCTTCGCCGACGTCATCAGCCCTACCCCGATCCGCGTGCGCCGGAACACCGCCTCAATCACCTCGCCATGCGAGTAGTTCGGGACAATCACGCCATCTTTGTTGACCGTGTATCCGCCGATAATCCGGCTCGCCGGAACTCGCATGCAGAACGCAGGATCGTTGGTCGACGAGAGCTGATGCACCAGCTTGCGAGTCGGAGTGCCGCGATCCCACGAGCCCGGATCGCCTTCCTCCAGAATCACCATGCACGAGCCCTTGATCCGCGCATCGCCCGAATCCACCGCCGCCGTGACAAAGTTGGCGAAACCCATGTTGGTGATGAAGCGCCCGCGCTTGTTCACCTCCAGCACCGGTTCCTCGCCGTCATTCCACTCGGCCACCCGAACGCGCCCGCTCAGCAGCCCCGTCTCCACACCGACATAAGGCAGTGGCTCGGTCAGCGCGAACGCTCCGCGCCACGGGTCCGACCCGTCGGCCGGAGGCACGCAAAGCGCCTTGTACTTGCGCTTCTGCTCCTCGGTTCCACGCTCGTGAATCGGAGCCAGCGCAAGACAAGTCGCCAGACTCCCCGTCGCCGCACCCGCATCCACCCAGGCCAGTTCGAACGCGGCCAGAGACAGCGCCATATTCTTGGGCCCCTCGATATACCCACCATCAGCCGGATCCATGAACAACGCGGTCAGTCCGCAGTTGTCGTATTCCTTCAGGATCGAGTTCTTTTCCGGTGTCCATTCATGGGTGTTTCGGCCGCCCGCCGCCACCAGCCTGGCCACCGGACCGCGAGCGACGGCGCGCACCGACTGCATCAGCATCTGCAAATCGAATCGTTCCGTAATTCGCCACATGATCTGCCGCACCTCATCGCCAGGGAGCGTGCGCAGCGTTAGCACTTCAGGCGGAGCGGAAAGCGTACTGGTAGCCATAGATTGTCCTTCCAGAAGAAAGCAGCAATCCACCTGCCACGACGTAACTACTTGTATCTAAAGTGAAGCGCCATCTCGCGCACCCCGACACTGGGTGGCAAGGCGAAGCCCTTGGGTCAAATCACACGGGCAATGAGCACCAGCACGGCTGTATCTTCGGCGCTAAGAAAGTCGGCAATCCTGATCGCCTGGCCCCGAATCAGGCGTTCGCGACTCCGGTCGGGTAATCGCACCCACGAAGCCAGATCACCTTCGGCGGAGGCCCAAAGGTGGTTGCGATCTCATGAAAATCACTGTCGGCCCGTCACAATCGCAAAGCCTTCGGCCTTCGCGTACGACCAAATTTCAGAATCTGGAGTTTGCGCGAGGGATTCTCGTCAAACAGAAGCTTCACAGCGCCACGCGACGGCCGATCCTTGCCGCGTAATCGTACACGGCAAGGAAGTCATCCTTCTCCAACTCCGGATAGTCATCCAGAATCTCTTCCACAGATACTCCGGCCGCGAGCCACCCGAGCACGTCCCACACCGTAATGCGCAGACCTCTGATACACGGTTGGCCGGACCGCTTCCCTGGCTCGATCGTGATGCGTTCGCTCACCATATTGCTTCTCCGTACAATTCTACCCGCGCCCTACCAGTTCGTGTACGATCCGTCCGGCCTCCGAATCATCGGAATCGCCGTATAACGCTCCGTAAAATCTCCAATCTGCTGCAGCTTCGTAGTGTCGACCTCCACGCCGATCCCCGGCCGGTCATTCGGCCACAACTTCCCGTTCTTAAAGTCGTACGCCGCATTCAGATAAGGCCACTTCTGCGTCCCGCCATTGACGAGCTCCATCAGAGCCGGACCTGACGTCGCCGCGCAGCAATGCACCATCGCCGCCTCCGAAATGGGACCCGTAAAATGCGGAATCAATCCGCAATAATGCGTCTCGCAAATGCCGGCGATCTTCATGAATTCCGTAATTCCGCCGACGTTCGGAATCGTAGCCCGCGCATAATCGATCAAATGCTGCTGCACCAGCTCATTCCACTCCCACTTCGGCCCGAACTGCTCCCCAACCGCGATCGGCACTTTCACCTGACCCCGCAGCGTCCGGTACACCCCAGGGTTCTCACTCCGAACCAGATCCTCCACAAAGTACGGCCGCAGCGGCTCAATCCGATTCGCCAGATTCACAGCATCCGGCATATCCAGCTCGGTATGAAAATCGATGCACCACGCCCCATCCTTACCCGCGCCCTCCCGCACTTGTTTGCAATGCTCGTACGTCTTGTTCACCTGATCGAACCGGTCCCCCCCAGCCGTATCGGTCGAGATCCGATACGCCCGGAACCCCGACTCCACACAAGCCCTCGACTTCTCCACTGGCGTCCCCGGCCCAGGCCAGCCCGTCGAGTAGCACTCCACATGCTCCCTTGAGCGGCCCCCGAGCAGCTGATACACCGGCACGCCCAGCGCCTTCCCCTTCAAGTCCCAAAGCGCCACGTCGAGCGCGCCCAGAGCATGCACCTTCTCCCGACCCGCCGGGTAGAAGTACCCCCGGAACAGCATCTGCCACAGATACTCGATCCGAAACGGATCCTCGCCGATCAGCATGCTCGCGCACTGCTCCATCGTGTCGTGCGCGCCGCCCTCGCCGATCCCCGTAATCCCGGCATCCGTCTCAATCACCACCACGTTTGAGCTCTGATTGAACGTCGGCTGCTTCGTATTCGGCCGGCCTGCCGCGTCCGTCGGAGCCTTGTAATACCTGATCCGCGTGATCTTCGTTTTCGGCAGTGCGCCGTACGCTGAGCCCGCCGCCGCAACGGCTCCGCCCAGTACCTGTTGAAGAAAGTTCCTGCGATGCATGTTCCAACATCCTACACAACATTTCTCTTGCGCTGCAGTGTACTAAGTGTCATAGTACACCTGTGATCCCCTTCCGGCTGACCTTCGAGCCCGGGTTGCCCGTCAGTGAGCAGGTGCTCTACGCGGCGCGAAAGGCCATGGTGTCGGGTCAAATGCGACCCGGCGACCCCTTCCCCTCCGTCCGGGTCATCAGCCGCGAACTCAAGATCAACCCCAACACCGCCCACAAAGTGGTGGCGCAACTCGCCGCCGAGGGCCTCATCGAAGTCCGTCCGGGACTCGGGACGTTCGTCGCCGAGATCCCCGCATCCTCCGCCGCCGACCGCGGCGTTCTGTTGAAGAAGGAACTGGAACAACTCACCGTCGGGGCAATGCAACTCGGCCTGACCCTGCGCGACGTGACCGAAGCGCTCGAGCGCCACTGGCGCCGCCTGGAGAGGAAATAACACCCATGAGTCTCGCGATTCGATTCTCAAATGTGCACAAACGATTCCGCCGCACCCGCGTGCTCGACGGCCTCGACATGGACGTCCCGCAGGGAGCCATCTACGCACTCGTCGGAGCCAACGGAGCAGGGAAGACCACCAGCATCCGAGTCCTGATGAACATCCTCCGCGCTGACTCCGGTTCTGCCGAAGTCCTCGGCACAGACTCCCGCCGCCTCGGTCCCGACCACTTCCGCACCATCGGTCACGTGTCGGAGAACCAGGAGATGCCGGAATGGATGACCGTCGGCTACTTCCTGGAGTACCTCAAGCCCTTCTACCCCACCTGGGACGACGCCTGGGCCACGGAACTCATCCGCCGCTTCCGACTCCCCCTCGACCGCCGCCTGAAGGACCTGTCGAGAGGCATGAAGATGAAAGCCGCCCTCGCTTCTTCCCTCGCATTCCACCCGAAACTCCTCGTGCTTGACGAGCCGTTCGGGGGCCTCGACCCAATCGTCCGCGAAGACCTCGTCGAAGGCCTGCTGGAGTGCGCCGGAGACAACGCCATGACCATCCTGATCTCCTCGCACGACCTCGCCGAGATCGAGAGTTTCGCCAGCCACGTCGGCTATCTCGACGAAGGCCGCCTGCAGTTCTCAGAGGAACTCGCCACCCTCAGCGCAAGGTTCCGTGAGGTCGAGGTGACCCTCCCCGAAGCACCTACCACTCCCCCACCAACGCAGACCTGGCCCGAAGCCTGGATCCGCGAGAGCAACGAACCCCCTCCGTTGTGCGGTTCGTAGATACGCAGTTCGACCCCGACCGCACACCAGCCAAAGTCAAAGGACACTTCGGCCCGATCCGAAACCTCGCCGCCACCCCCATGTCCCTGCGCTCGATTTTCGTGTCACTGGGCCGAGCCGCCCAGGACCGTGGAGGATTATCATGAGCCCGACCGCCGAAGCACTGCACATATTCCGGAAAGATATCCGCGGATTATGGAAAGAAATCTGCGCAATTCTCTTCCTCTGCGCCGCGAACGCCGCCATTGAAATAACGGCACTCACTCCCAGGCCGGACGCGCCGTCCCGCGACCAAAGTGGCACCGCCATCTTTCTGCTGATTATCGGCGTGTTCCTCGTCATCGCCCGCGTTGTACACGCCGAGGCGCTGCCCGGTATCAGGCAGTACTGGCTCACCCGGCCGCTGCGCCGTTCCAGCCTGTTCTGTGCAAAACTGCTCTTCCTGATTGCGTTCGTGCACGCGCCCCTGGCCCTCTCTCAGATAGCCATCCTTGTGGCCGCCGGCTTCTCTCCGCTCGACTATCTGCCGGGCCTCATCTGGAAGCACATACTCCTCGTTCTGTTCTTCGATGCACCCGCCCTTACCCTTGCCGTGCTGACACGCGGCCTCACCAGCTTTGCCATCGCTGCGGTTGTAATCCTTGTGTCCATCCAGGGCATCGCTCAGGTCTGGAAAGCTGACCAACTGGCCAGCGTGGCATGGGTGGGCTCCACGCTCCAAATGATCCTCTTCCTTGCCGCAGTTGCCAGCGTTGTCATACTGCAGTACCGAACCCGATCCACATTCCGTGCGAGCCTTATCGCTCTCGCCGGAATGGCGGTGTTTCTGTTCGGCGTTGGCTCACTGGTCCCCTGGAACACCGCATGGGCCATCCAGCGAAGCCTCGGCGGCGAGCCCGCTGCCGCGCCTTCTCTCATCAGCACCACCGGCCAGATCCGGGACACCGTCCCCGGCTCCCAAAACATTGAGGCAGTCTTTCACGTCGTCCTGCCCCAACTCACGGGCGGCGCCGTTCTTGACCGCGACATGCTCCGCATCACCCTCACCAACGACCGCGGAGGACGAATCGTATTTCCGACCCCCAACATCGGACGATCCTGCCCGACCGTCCCCGGAGAGTGTACTTTCGACGTCAGTACCCTCCTGCCCCGGGCTTTCTACGAAGGCACCGATTACAAAGCACGCATTCAGTACAGTGGTGAAATCTTCCTCACGGGCTACGGAGAGCCGAGCGTCGAAACCGTCCCAGAGTCTGCAACCCTGACCCCGTGGCGCACCCGCGACCTGACCTGCGCCACCCGCAGCGAGGAAGGTCTGCTGTGCCAGAGCCCCTTCCGATGGCCCCGAGACCTCATCACCCTGCAGAGAGGCACGGATCCGACGGAGATGCAGTTCAATATCGAGCAGTCGCACTCCCCGTTCCCGGCGTCGCCCGGTATGCAGGCCCTCGAAGCAAACTCGGCCGGCTTCTTCCGCTCGAGCCTCGGCCGCACGACTGCGCCCGGCCCGGTGCGCCTCCTCCGCCGTCAACCCCTCTGGCACACCGGTGTCAAATTCGACGGCCAGATCGTCACTCAGCCCTGAAGCACTCCGCCTTCCATGCGACATACTGGCAAGGAGTGCCCCGCACATCCCACACAAAACCTGCGGCGTTCACCTTCATCGACCTCTTCGCCGGAATCGGAGGCATGCGAGCCGGCTTCGAACACGCCGGCGGCCAGTGCGTCTTCACCAGCGAATACAACCCGTTCGCGAAGAAAACCTACCTGGCCAACTTCGCCGCTGACGAGCACCCATTCACAGGCGACATCACCCAGGTCCTGACCGACGAGATCCCGGACCATGACGTCCTCCTCGCAGGCTTCCCCTGCCAGCCCTTCTCCCTCGCCGGAGTCAGCAAAAAGAACTCCCTCGGCCGGCCACATGGCTTTGAGTGCGCCACCCAGGGCACGCTCTTCTTCGACGTAGCCCGCATCATCGCCGCGAAACGCCCCGCCGCCTTCCTCCTCGAGAACGTCAAAAACCTCCTCAGCCACGACCGCGGCAACACCTTCCAGATCATCCGCGATGTCCTGACCAACGAACTCGGCTACGACATCCACTGCAAGGTCATCGATGCCGCCGCCTTCGTGCCGCAGCACCGCGAGCGCATCCTCATCGCCGGCTTCCGGCGCCCCACCCCCGGGTTCCACTTCGACAACCTCCAACGGCCAGCTACCCCACCGCGCCTCGCCTCGATACTCCATCCGGAGAACGGCACCGAACCCGCCGAGGACCCGTTTACCCACGCGCCCCACGGAACCGTCAACCCGAAATACGTCCTGAGCGACAAACTCTGGGCCTATCTCCAGGCCTACGCTACGAAACACAAGGCAGCTGGAAACGGCTTTGGTTTCGGTTTGGTCGACAAATCCTCCGTTGCCCGAACCCTCTCCGCCCGTTATCACAAAGACGGCTCAGAGATCCTCGTCAGCCGCTCCGCCGGTCAGAACCCACGCCGTCTCACGCCCCGCGAGTGTGCCCGACTCATGGGTTTCCCCGACACCTGGCGCATCCCTGTTTCCGACACCCAGGCCTACAAGCAGTTCGGAAACAGCGTTGCTGTACCCGTCATTCAGGCCGTCGCGAAACTCATGATTTCTCACCACTGCTGTCCAAATTAGCTGGGACCCGGCTGTGGGAGTGTTGATATAGCAAGACATAGCTGGGGCGCTGGCCTGATATGCAAAAGCAGGTTGGGGGTGTCATCGGGGCGGGG
>JAWXCM010000323.1:0-6545 GCA_034408745.1 Bryobacteraceae bacterium | reverse complement strand
GTCCCAAAACGTGCTCGACGAAACGCTCCTCGCAGCGGAAATAAAGAAACAGCCGGAAATCGCAGCTATGCTTCGAGACGCGGGCGCAAAACCTCTGCCGAAACCCGACATTGACCCGGCGCTTCTGGCCGCGCTCGCCGGCCGCTACACAGCGCCCAACGTCCCCACCCCCGCGACAGTCGTGCTGGAAGACGGTCTGCTCAAGCTGAACGGACTCGGCCGCGCATTCGAGTACCGGCCGCTCGACGCGAAGACGTTCGTTTCGCTCACGCAGCCCGCCACCGACAAACTCATATTCGAAATGGACGGCAAAAACGTAAAAGGCTTCGATTTCGTCAACGCATTTACAAAACTTCGCTTCACACCGGAGGCGAAATGAGAATTCGCGCAGCCCTGGTTCTTTTCGCCGCAGCCGCCCTTCCCGCACAAAACTGGCCCCAGTTCCGAGGCCCGAACGCCTCCGGCATCGCCGACGGAACGCCGCTCCCGCAGTCCTGGGACGTGCCGAAGAACGTCAACGTCCGCTGGAAGACGCCCGTCCCAGGCGTTGCCGTCTCCAGCCCCATCGTCTGGGGCGACAAACTCTTCGTCACCACCGCGGTCAGCGGCGACGCCACCCAGAAAATTCGCACTGGCCTCTACGGCGACGTCACACCTGTCGACGACTCGTCGAAGCACTCATGGAAGCTCTACTGCCTGAACAAACGGACAGGCAAGGTGGAATGGGAGAAGGTCGCGCACGAAGGCCCGCCCAAAACCAAACGCCATCCCAAGTCGAGCCAGGCGTCCTGTACCCCAGTCACCAACGGCGAGGTCGTCATCGCCAACTTCGCGTCCGAAGGCCTCTTCGCCTGGGACATGAACGGTAAACTTCTCTGGAAGCAGGACCTCGGTGTCATCAGCGCCGGCTGGTTTTTCGACCCCGACACGGAATGGGGCGCCGCCAGTTCGCCGATTATCTACAAGGACTCCGTCATCGTACTGGCCGATATCCAGAAGGATTCCTTCATCGCCGCATACGACCTGAAAACCGGAAAGCAACGCTGGAAGACCATGCGCGATGAGCTTCCGTCCTGGGGCACGCCGACCATTTACGAAGGCAAGCCCCGCACCGAACTGATCACCCACGCCGACACCCATAGTCGGAGACGGATTTGTCATTGTTACCAACGGATATCAGGGAATTCAGCCGATTTACGCGATTAAGCCCGGCGGTTCCGGCGATATCACGCTGAAACCCGACCAGACCACCGGCGACTTCATGGCGTGGAGTACGAAACGCGGCGGACCGTATACGCCAACCCCGCTCATCTACGGCGGCCTCCTGTACATCGTCAGCAACAACGGCGTACTGTCCGCCTGGCGCACGAACACCGGCGAGCGCCTCTATCAGCAGCGCGTCGGCAATGGCGGATCCTACAGCGCATCCATCGTCGCCGGCGACGGCAAGATCATCCTCAGCAGCGAAGATGGAGACATGGCGGTAGTGAAAGCCGGTCCGAAATATGAGCTGCTCTCGCAAAACCCGGCGGGCGAAGTAATCATGGCGACACCGGCGATCAGCGACGGCGTCATCTTCGTCCGGACCGGCGGACACGTCGTGGCCATCGCGAGCCCGGCGCCCGCGAAATAGCCCCGATCCTCAGCCCTTCTTCATCTCCAGACCGCGCATAGTCCCGTTCGCCGAGGCAAACTTGTCCGATTCGATCCCCATGCGCTGCAACATGCTGACAAACAAATTCGGCAGTGGATAATTCTTCGCTTCGTCGAATTTCAGATGCTGACCATGTCGGAATCCACCGCCCGCCAGAACTACTGGCATATTCGTAGTCGTGTGTTTGTTCGCGTCGCCGAAATTGCTCCCATACAGCACCATACTGCGGTCCAGCAGCGATTCCCCGCCCTCGGAAACACCCTTCATTTTCCCCAGCAGCCCGGCAAGCAGCTTCATGTGCCACGTGTCGATAGCTTCCAGTTGCTTCAGCTTGCTCTCATTCCGCCCGTGGTGCGACAGATTATGATATCCGTCCGTGATTGCCATGCCCTGCACGTCGATCGCAGGTGAATTAGAACTGTCCAGGAAAATCGTGATTAATCGCGTCGAGTCCGTTTCGAAAGCCAGCCGCGACATATCGTACATCAGCCGGACCTTGTCCATGTACGCCCGGCTGTCAGCCGGATCCACAGGCTCCTTTTCCGCCGGCTTCGGCTTCGGCTTGTGCTCCCACGCCCGTGCCGCCACCATCCTGCGCTCCAGTTCGCGCACACCCGTCACATACTGATCCAGCCGCTCCCGGTCCCGAGCCCCCAGGTCCCGCGTCAGCCCGCCAGCATGGTCCGCCACCGAGTCCATGATGCTCTCGCCGAGTTTCAGCCGGTTCACCTGGCGCTCGATCTCAGCCTCCGATCCCTGCAGAAACAGCCTCCGGTACACACCCGCCGCACTGTCTTCGCACGGAATCATCACGCCCGAACCCGTCCACGTAAGACTCTTCTGCCCCTTGTTGACATTGACACCGAGCGTCAGCGAAGGGAACCGAGTCTTCACGCCAATGTGATCGGCCATGTACTGATCCAGCGAGATCGAATTCCGAAATCCACCGTTGGCGGGATGCGGCGCAGCCGTCAGAAAACAGACTTCAGACGAGTGGCTCCCGTCGACATCGGGATGCGAAACACCACTGAAGACCGTGAAATCGTCCCGGAATTCCTTCAGCACATTCAAATACGGAGATAATTCGTAGTCTTTTCCGCCAGTTTTGGGGAAGAATCCACCACCCAGCAGCCCCAGATTATTGCAAATCGCCACCATCCGCCGGGGGGTATCGCCGGCCTTCCCGGCCGCGAACGCCGGACGCATCGCATCCAGCAGCGGCAGCCCGAGCGCTACACCTGCTCCACGCAAAAACTGCCGGCGCGGCAACGCGCGTCCCAGGCTCACGAAAGGTCCATTCTGTCTCATCGCAATCCGCCTCATTTATGCGTAAACAAATCGCTCCGCACGATCTGGTGAATCAATGTTCTCACGCCGTAGCCGTCTCTGGCCGAGGCGTCCAGTATGCGCTCCACCTCAGCCCGGTCGCCGAAACTCGCAGGCGCACCAGTCGCGTACGTAATGAACTGCCGTGCCAGATTACGGGCAATCTGCCGCTCGTCCCTGCACAACAAATCCTTCAGCCCGTTGATGTCGCGAAATTTCCCGCCGCCAGCCACTTCCCCGCTCGCGTCCACCGTCTGGCCGAGCCGGAAAGTAAAATCATGTCCGTTCTTGCCGAGCCCCTTCACCGGCTCGCCCTCTTCCGTCGACCGGTAACGATCCCGCCACGCGCCCAGCACATCGAAATTCTCCAGCGCGAACCCCGGCGGGTCGATCTTCACATGGCACGACGCGCACGACGGCACAGCACGGTGCTTATCCAGTTGTTGACGGATCGTAGTGGCACCGCGCGTATCGGGCTCCACAGCCGGAACACCCGGCGGCGGAGGTGGCGGCGGGTCGCCCAAAATCCGCTCCATCAGCCACACCCCACGCAGCACGGGCGAAGTCGTAGTCCCATTCGCAGTCACCTTCAAAACGCTGGCCTGCGTCAACAGACCACCGCGCACACTGCCCGCGGGCAGCGACACCGGCCGCATCGCGACACCTTCCACCGGAGGCAGACCATAATGACGGGCCAGATGCGAATTCAGCACTGTGAAGTCCGACCGCACCAAATTCCGCGCCGGGAGATTCTTCCGAACCAGTTGCTCAAAGAACAGCTGCGTCTCCTGTTGCGCCGATTCCGTCAACAAATCGTCCAGATAATAATCCGGATACAGCACCACGTCCGGCGTGGTCTCATTCAACTTCCGTAAATCCAGCCAGTAATCCAGAAATGCGTTGACGAATTCCCGCGATTTCCGGCTTTCCATCAGCCGCTCGGCCTGCCCCCGAAGCACGTCGGGCTTTGCCAGAGCGCCCTTCGCCGCCAGCGCCCGCAACTCGTCATCGGGAGGCCCATTCCAAAGGAAGTACGACAGCCGGCTCGCCAGTGCCCATGAGTTCAGCGGCCCCGGCCGCTCTTCCATATAGATGAATCCAGGCGAGCATAGCGCCGCCGTATAACCCGCGATCAAAGCTTCCTGAAACCCGGACCCGAGCCGGCTGGAAATAATCGGCAAATACCGCTGAACCTCCGCCTCCAGCACCGGACGCCGCAGTGCCCGACCCAGAAACGACCGCAGCAGACGCTCCGCCTCCGCCAGGTCCTGCGAGCCCCCCTGCTTCCCGAAAAACTGCACCAGACGAGCCTGCGACGCCCCATCCGGCACCGGCCCGGTCACGTCCATCCATCGATAAGCAACACCCGGCATCCCGTCTTTGGTCGCGTCCGGGCTGCCCCGAAACCCAGGCCTCGACCGGAATAATCGAGCCGCGTCCGGCAGGATCTGCTCACCTGGAAGCAGGTAGATGTCCAGGTCGTGGAACGCCGGCTCCGGCCCAACATCAAACGATCCAAGCAGCCGTTTCTCCCCACCCTTACTCAACGCATAGATCGTGATCGGCTCCGTAGTCCGGCCCTTCGACGTATGCTCCCGGTCCGGCCGCCAGTACTCAATCTTGTCGCCTCGCCCCGCATTGTTGAAGACGGTATGAATCCAGATCGAAAAGGCGTGAAATCGTAGCTTGTATCGACCACCAGCCTTCGCGGCGAATTGCTCGAAATGATGCTCATTTCCGACGTAATTCCCCGCCGGAGTGGCAAACCCCTCCAGTTCGCGAGTCTTCGGGTCCTTGTCGCCGACCGTAATCGGCACCTTCTCCGCCAGCACATCCGGTTGCGCATCGAACCCAAGAATCGGAATACTCGCCCGCTCCGGATGCCGGTTGAACGACGAATAACGCATCCGGTTCAACATGCGCTTCGAATCGCGCGCGTAATACCGGTTCGAAACCTCCGGAACCTTCGACGCAGCCAGCACACTCCGCAGCGCCTGCTCGGCCGTTTCCATGTAACGAGCCATCTGCACATGCGAAACATCCAGCGCCTGGCCCACCTTGTTGAAGCGCCCGACAATGCCGTCTTCCGGCAGAGAATCGCGCAGTTGCAGCCACTGCGCCGCCAGCAAATCCCGTACCGTGTTCTCGTACTCGTACCGGTTCAGCCGCCGCAGAACCGACCGGCCCTGCGTCACATTCCGACCCTTCTCATGCGCGATCATCGGCGCCGCGACAGACTTCAGAAACGCAGCACGCTGAGCCTCCGGCAGCCCACCCCCAGGCGGCATCTTGCCTTCCCGCACCGCGTCATGCACCCGAACCCATCGACTATACGTGTGCGTGTCATTCAGATCGAACGCCATCGCGCTCAGATCGAAGCCGCCCGGCGCACTCGCCCCGCGGTGACACGCAGTACACTTCTGATCGAGCACCGCGCGCGCCGCCGCCGGCTGGGACTCAGCAGCACTCAGCGCGACAGCAATGGACGCGAAAAACACACCGTGGTGGAACCGCATGGCTTAACATAGTTTGCCATGATCGCACCGCTCACCGTTCTGCTCGCCATCACCATCGGGTTAACTCGTACCGGCACACCGATTGAAGCCGCGCAAGTCCTCGCCAGCGCGCCAAACGCGCCGACTGTACTGCTGATCGGTGCGAAACCGGGCGTGCCCGCGGCCTACGCCAGGCTCCCCAGCCAACGGCGACCATTCACGCTCGTGACGGTGAATGTCCCGGCCGCAGCCCCGCTGCAGTTCCCGCCACAAGGCAAGGCCTACCGCGACAACCCCGAATCTCACTACCTCTGGCGCTGGATAGCCATGCGAGCCCCCGACCTCGTCCTCGTGGCCGGAGACGACGTCGGCCACCTTGTCGACGCGCTCAACAGCACGCCATTCCCGACCCTCGGCAAAATCGCCGCAAAGCACGTCAGCCAGGAAAACCCCCTTGACGGCATCGGCAGCGTATCAGCCTCCGACGTGCGCCGGGAAATAGAGCGCCGCATCGCACGCAGCCCCGCCGAAGTGGCCCGAGCCCTCGAGCCCCACTACGGCCACGAGTTCAAAGAAGCCGTCTACATCCCCGCCATGGCGTTGATCGCGCGAATGCGCATGGGTTCGCTCGACGACGTCCGCGCCATAGCCAGGCCCTTCGTCGACGGCCAGGACAGTCTCGCTAAACCAACCGCAAGCCATCTGGCCGGACACCTCCTCTTCGCCGAGCTAACCGAAAACTCAGGCGACCAGTACTGGCTGCACCTCGCCCGCAAGGCCGCCGACCTCGGCTTTAATCCCGACGGTTCCATGAAAGAATCCATGCCATTTCACAACGAAATGAGCGACGCCGTCTTCATGGGCTGCCCAATTCTGGCGAAGGTCGGAAAACTCACCGGCGAAAAGAAATATTTCGATATGACCGTGAAACATTTCCAGTTCATGGAAAAGCTCTGCCACCGTGCCGGCGGGCTCTGGCGGCACTCCCCTCTCGATGAAGCCGCATGGGGCCGCGGCAACGCCTTCCCCGCCCTCGGCCTCGCACTCACCCTCGGCGACTTCCCCAAATC